>NZ_JBQCGW010000294.1:0-72735 GCF_051955275.1 Pseudobacter sp.
AAAACCTATAGATATTTACTGCCGCTGTTCTTTGCCGGGGTTTTCTCCTGCAAGAAAGCTGATCTGGAACTATATCCTTACAACCAGATAGCAACGGAAAATGCATTTAAAACAGAAAGTGATGTAACGCTGGCCGTTAATGGTATGTATGCCGGTTTGCGTTCCACTACCAACGATACTTATTTTGTTGACGGCATCTGGAATATCGTGGCAGATGTACTGGCCGACAACCTCATCATCAATGCAAGCGGCCCGGGCCGTCTTACTTTGAGAACCTATGGTAACTGGCAATATACCGGTGAAGGTACCTACCTGCTTTTCACTGATGGATATACCATCACCCGCAGGGCCAATGCCATCCTGGAGAACATCGATAAGATGCCTGACGGTTCTTTTAAAGACAATGCCAAGGGCGAAGCGCTTGCAGTAAGAGCCCTGACTTACTTTGATATGGTAAGGGTGTACAGCAAAACTTATCAGAATGCTGCTGCCGGTGACTGGACCATGCCTTATGTAACATCAACAGACCCTACCATCACTCCTCCCAGCGAATCAGTTCAGGGATTCTATGACAAGGTGATCGCAGATCTGGAAACAGCAAAAACACTGATCGGAACCAATAATGGTCTGTACCGTGTAAACAAGCTGACCGTATCAGCACTGCTCAGCCGTGTGTACCTCTATAAAGGCGACTATACGAAATGTATCGAAGCTTCCAATGATGCACTGGGTGCTAACCCAAGTTTGCCAACCATTGCCCAGTTCCCATCCATCTGGAAAGATGCTGAAGCAAATGGTAATACAGTGCCATCTTTAGGTGTTTACTTCAAAGTGAAGAATACCAAAACAGATAATATCAACGGTATTGGTGTAAACTACTACCAGCCGATCAAAACCAGCAATGCTCCCACTTACGATGTAAGATCAGAGTATGTGGTTCCCAATGATTTCAGGCAGCTGTTCACCGCTACTGATGTAAGAACTACTTCTTACCTGTACACCGGTCCTCACAACGGTAAGAACTTCCACCACGTGATCAAATACGGCGGAAGGGCCAATACTGTTCTTGGAACAGATGAAACAGGTGCAAACTCAGTAGGTGTGGTTGATTACAAAGTTATCAGAACTGCTGAAGTGCTGCTCAACAGGGCTGAAGCTTATTACAAAGCAAATCCCAAAAACGAAGCTGCTGCGCTGGCTGATCTGAGAACACTGAAACAAAACAGGTATACAGGTTATATCCCTTCCGATGAAGTGCTTTCCGGTCAGGCACTGCTCGATGAGATCCTGCTGCAAAGAAGGCTGGAGCTTGCATTTGAGGGAGACCGTTTCTGGGATATGAAGAGAAGAGGCCAGGGTGTAAGCAGAAGCACCACCATCGGTGACCTGTCTAACGGTACTGGTATCCCTTACATCTTCACCTCTCTGCCTGCAACCGATCACCGTTGGCAATTGCCTTACCCGCAGCGTGAAGTTAACTTCAACAAGAACTTAAAACAGAATCCTGATTATTAATCGGCGCGGGAAACAATTATTCTTCATTTGCTAATTGAAATGATATGAAAAAAGAATTTGGCAAACTAATATTATCAGCAGCATTGCTGCTTGGAATAGCCACCGTGATCCATAGTTGCGGTAAAGTGAAAGAGGTTATTCCCAATACGGAGAACTCCCTGTTTGGTAATGCTAATACCACCGGGTTGTATTTCATCACCGATGATCCTAAAACAGAATTCAAAGTTCCGGTTGGTGTATCTGCCGTAGCAACCAAAGACAGGAAAATTCAGTTTACTGTTACTTCTCCTACAGGTGCTGCTGAAGGTGCTCAGTATACCCTCGGCACCAATACTGTAACCATTCCGGCAGGAACAGCTTCTGCTGATGTATTGCTGAAAGGTATTTTCGCAGGATACCCTACTGGTCGCAGGGATACACTGGTGTTCAAGATCACTGGTGGTGATATTCCCAGCATAGTGAGCTCCAATACTTACAATGTAGTGCTTCAGAAATATTGCAATGTGCATATTGCTGATTTCGATGGCGCTTATCTCTGCCAGGACTATTACAATAATGCTCCCGACGGGGATCCTTATGAAGTGGAACTTACTCCCGGCGATGTGAGCGGTACTACCGGCAAGGTTTCTGTGCTCGGGCTCTGGGGTTCGGCAGTTCCATTCAATGTAAGTCTCGACTGGACCAACCCCGCCAACTTTACTACAAACATTGCTGTTCAGCCTTTCCTGGTTCACCCCACATATGGTCAGTCAACCATCAGGCCTAACAGCACTGGTACGTTCAGCAGCTGCGATAATACCTTCAGGATCCAGTATGAAGTAACCGTAAATGCAGGATCATTTGGTAAGTATTATTCCATTCTGACCAAGTTGTAAGAAGTTAAAAGGTTTAGATAGACAAAAGAGCCGGCCACTTGTATGGGGCCGGCTCTTTTTGTATAAAAAAGGTCCCGGAACAATGCTCCGGGACCTTTTCCATATTATTCCGGTAATAATTATTTCAGCACTTCCGCCAGCTTTGCGTTCAGCGCATCACCTCTCAGTTCTTCGGCAACAACAATTCCATTAGGATCAACCAGTACATTGTACGGGATGCCTTCAAATTTGTAGATCTCTACAGCCTTGCTTTTCCAGTAAGCGAGATCGCTGATCTGGGGCCAGTTCAGGCCATCGGCCTTCACTGCCTGGAGCCAGGAGTTTTTGTCTTTGTCGAGTGATACGCCCAACACAGTGAAATTCTTATCCTTGAACTTATTGAAAGCATTTACCACATTCGGGTTTTCTGCACGGCAGGGACCACACCAGCTGGCCCAGAAATCCACCAGTACATACTTCCCTTTGAAAGAAGAAAGAGAAACATTCTTTCCGCTCGCATCAGGCATTGTCAATTCAGGAGCCGGCTTGCCGATCAGCGAATTGCTTTTGCGGCGCTCGGCCGCTGCTTCCTGCTGCTTTTTCATTTCAGCAGCCTGCACTTTATAAGCATCATACTTCTTGTTCAGTTCTGAAAGGTTTGCATCCTCAGGGAATTTCTTCGTCATGCGTGCAAGCTCGGTTTCAAAGTCGGCCTGCTCCAGCGTTTGCGAGGCGCGGCCCAGTGCAAATGCAGCTACAACTGGTTGATTGATCTCGCCGAGTGATTTTTTCAGGAAATTATTAAGGCTTTTGACTGCCTCGTTCTTTTTGTTGGTAGCCAGGATTTCCACAGA
The DNA here is from genome assembly GCF_051955275.1 of Pseudobacter sp. Taxonomy (NCBI): domain Bacteria; kingdom Pseudomonadati; phylum Bacteroidota; class Chitinophagia; order Chitinophagales; family Chitinophagaceae; genus Pseudobacter; species Pseudobacter sp. Next base: position 3,224 of record NZ_JBQCGW010000294.1, read on the forward strand.
ATCTGAAGCGGAAATTCTCTTCAGGCTATCCATTTCTGCAATGGTTTTGTCTATTTCATTGCGATGGTCGCTGTAACTGAAGAGGAAATCGCGAAGCTGTTGTGTGGCGTTTGAACCCGTAACGGTATAGAATTTATCCTTGCCTGCAAAGTCGATATTGAGTGTTACAGGGGAAGCATCATACACAACAGGAGCCATCGGCCCGTTCTTGATGATCACATTGAAAAGGCCACCTGAAGCGCCTTTCCCTTTCAGTTTGAATTCTTTTGCGCTTGTTGGAATGGTAACGGAGTCGAGCTGCACAGGGGGCAGGTCTCCACCGAAAGGGATTTCGTAGAGGTAAAGCGTGATCTTGCCATCCTCGATTGCTTTAGGATACAATTCGCTGACCTGGCTGGTATTGGCTACTGAGCCATTTACTTCCAGCGACTGTTTGGAACCGCCAGAGCAGGCAGACAATGCTACCAATGCTACGATGGCAATCCGGTTGAGCTGTTTTTTCATGTAATGATTTTTCAATTAAGTTTCTTCAATAAAATATCGTTCGTTAACCGAGGGTCTGCTTTTCCTTTGGACACTTTCTTCACCTCACCAACAAACAATCCCATCAATCCTTTCTTTCCTTTCCTGTATTCTGCAACTTTCTCCGGCATCTTCTCCAGCACTTCTTCCACCCAGGCAGCCACATTGCTTTCATCTGAATCCTGTACCAGGTTCAGGGAGGCGGCAATGTCCATCGGGTTGCGTCCCGGCCCGGCTATCAATGCTGGCAGTACTTTGGTGGATGCAGTGGAGAAATTGAGTTTGCCTTCATCGATCAGTGCGATCAGCGAAGCGATGCCGGCAGGCGGAACGGGGAATTCAGTGATGAGCGCACTCTTCTCGTTCAGCCAGGATTTCACAGGGCCCAGCATCCAGTTGGCAGCTGCCTTGTAGTTGGAAGTATGTTCGATCACAGCTTGAAAGTAATCGGCCGTTTCTTTCTCGTCGCAGAGAACAAGGGCATCATACACGGGTAGCTGCAGTTGTTGCGTGTAACGGGCAATACGTTGCTCAGGCAGTTCCGGGATGCTTTCTTTTATGGACTGAAGCATGGCTTCCGTTACGCGGAAAGGCACCAGGTCAGGGTCCGCAAAGTAACGGTAATCGTTTGCTTCTTCCTTGGTGCGCATGGAAAAGGTAGTACCGTTGGTGGCATCAAAGCTCCTGGTTTCCTGTATGATCTTTTCTCCATTCTCCAGCAATTCAATCATGCGTTTTGCCTCGTGGTCGATGGCCCGCTTCACGTTCCGGATGGAGTTGAGGTTCTTCACTTCTATCCTGGTGCCCAGTTTGGGATCGCCTTTCTTACGTACGGATACGTTGGCGTCGCAACGCATGCTGCCTTCTTCCATATTTCCATCGCAGATGCCCAGGTAGCGGAGCAGCTTGCGCAACTCGGTGAGATAAGCATATGCCTCGTCACTGCTGCGTATAACCGGGTCCGTTACAATTTCCAGGAGGGGAACACCGGCACGGTTGTAATCCACGGAGGTGTTTTCCGGGTCCACATCGTGCAGGCTCTTGCCGGCATCCTCTTCCATATGGATCCTGTTGAGCATGATGGGGATCTCCGTATCATTGATGCGGATGTTCACATGCCCTCCGATACAGATGGGAGTGGTATGTTGCGTGATCTGGTATCCTTTGGGAAGATCAGGGTAGAAGTAATTCTTGCGCGCGAAATAATTGTTCGGGCTGATGGTGCAATGGCAGGCCAGTCCCATACGGATAGCATACTCCACGGCTGTTTTGTTGAGCCTGGGAAGCGTACCCGGATGTCCGAGGGTAATCGGGCTGATATGCGTATTGGCTTCACCGCCAAAAGCGGCGCTGTCGCCACAAAACAATTTGCTGCTGGTCAGTAATTGTGCATGGACTTCCAGTCCAGCCACCAGTTCGTATGCATCGTAGTTGATCGGCATAAAGCGTGTATTGGCCTAAGCCTGCAAAAATACCTTATTCCATGCGGATTGCAAGCGCGCATAAAAAAGCCCGGAATACGGCAGGTACCAGCTGCAAACATATTCCGGGCGTTAAATTGTACTGTTCTTTATGGCTATCGGCATTGGGCCTTTGCCCCGGATGCCTGGTTATATTACAAATTGGCTGTTTTCAGCTTTTTGGGGATCGAAATTTCCAGTGATAATGGCTTTCCGTTACGGAGCAGTTTTACCGGGATCCTGGATTTTTCTCTGGCGGCATTTGCCTCACGGGCCAGTTCATCAGCGCTGTTCACTTTCTTTTCGTTGAAATCAGTGATTATATCATCTTCTTTGATACCGGATTTTGCAGCTGCAGATTCCTCTTCAACATCCAGTACTTTCACGCCTTTGCCTTCTTCAGTGTCCTGTGCTTTAATGCCGAGTTTAGGGCGACCAAAATAGTTAAAGCTGTATGGTGCGGGAGCTCCGGGAGCGCCTGGGGAAAATTCGAAAATCCTCGGAGCCTGGAATCCTTCCAGGTTGAGGTCCTCGAGATTATAGTTTTCCGGCATATTGAATCCAAAACTCTGTGTATTGCTGTTCTCTCCGAGCTCCGCTATTACAGACTGATCTTTTCCATCGCGGAGGATATCGATCTTCACTTTGTCTTTAGGTTTGTGAGAACGGATGAGGCGGGAAACATCATTTTCATCCTTCACTTTTTCTCCCCCTATTTTAGTGATGATATCTTTTTCTTTCAGACCGGATTTTTCAGCCGCTGTGCCTTTGGATACAGAAACGATGCGGGCCCCACCGGGAGCTTCTTCGGTTACCACACCCAGGAAGGCGCGTGAACCCAGTACTTTCAGGCGTTCCCTGTTAGCGTCCAGTTCGGCAAGCTGTCCATTGCCCTGTAATCTGCGGAAAGGGGAAACTGTAATAGTGCCGGATTTGCTGCGACGGATACTCAGGTCGTCACTTTCATATTCCTGCATGGGCTTGCCATTCACTATTACATCACCGTCCTTGATCTCGATGGTAACTTTTCCATCTTTATCAGACTTCTTGCGGATGATCAGTTCTTCATATTGTTTAAGCTTTTCACCCTTCTCACCTTTCTCCCCCTTTTCTCCTTTTTCACCCTTTTCTCCTTTGGTGTCCTGGGCCATGGAAGCAGAGCCGGTGAGGATGCAGGCAGTTGCTATTGCAAATGCCAGACTGGAATATCTTTTCATGTGTAACAGTTTTTATGATTAACTACGGAGTGTTTCGTAGATCAAATATAAGGAAATAATTGAAATACGAAAAGGTTCGGAAATAAGATGGGTGATTTAACGGATCGTTAAGAAGGACGGGGATCGGGGAGCACCCGCTCGCCTCTTGGCGGGTGAGAAATATTGGTTGGCCTCCGGCGAACACGGTGTCGCCGGAAGGCGACGGAATAGAAGTCACTCGCGGGGACGCGAGCGACCGGGCGCTGCGAAAAGAAACGGGGCATTTCAAATTTGAAGTGCCCCGTTGTAATATGTACTATCATAATGAATTACAGGAATCCTTTCACTTTCTCTATCACGGCCTGGAGCTGGCTGGCATCCTGTCCGCCGGCTGTAGCCAGGTTTTTCTGGCCGCCGCCGCCGCCTTTGATCAGGCCAGCGATATGTTCCTTGATGATCTTGCCGGCATCCAGTTGTTTGGCGGCCACCACGGTATCGGAGATACCAACGGCCACAAAAGGTTTGCCGCCGATATTGGCGCAGAGTACGGCCACATAATCATGCAGATTGTTCTTCAGATCGAAGGCCAGTTTCTTCAGGGCATCGGCATTGCCTACTTCCACGATCTCGCCGATATAGGTAACTCCATTGATGATCTGATCTTTCTGTAACAATTCATTTCTAACGCCTACGAGTATCCGATTTTCGAGATTATCGAGTCTCTTTTTCAGGTCGTTGTTCTCTGATTGCAGTTGTTCAACGGCTTTCACCAGGTCTTTGGGACTTTTCAGCGCCTGCTTCACCTGTTTCAGTTCAGTGATCTGTGTATCAATGTATTTTTCGGCAGCGCATCCGCTGACAGCCTCCAGTCTTCGTACGCCGGCAGCTACTGCAGATTCAGCGTTGATCTTGAAGATGCCGATCTCTCCGGTGGAGCCTACATGTGTACCACCGCAAAGCTCTACGGAATAGTTGGGATCCATGATCACCACGCGAACCACGTCGGAGTATTTCTCTCCGAACAGCGCCATGGCGCCGGTTTGCATCGCTTCTTCCTTCGGCATTTCCCTGATCACCACGGGAACGTTCTCGCGGATCTTTTCGTTCACAATGGTTTCCACCTTGCTGATCTCTTCATCGGTCATTTTTGCAAAATGCGAAAAGTCGAAGCGCAGGTATTCATCATTCACCAGTGAGCCCTTCTGCGCCACATGCGTGCCCAGTACCTTGCGCAAAGCAGCATGCAGGAGGTGGGTGGCGGAGTGATGAACAGTAGTATGTTTGCGACGCTCCACATCCACCCTGGCATCAACGGGGGCCGTGATGTTCACCGGCAATGTATCGGTGAAGTGAATGATGAGGTCGTTCTCTTTTTTGGTATCTGTTACAGGAACCATTTCTCCGTCGAAGCTGAGGATACCGGTATCGCCTACCTGACCGCCGCTTTCTGCATAGAAGGGAGTGGTGTTGAGTACCAGCTGGAAGGACTCCTTGCCCTTGGCTTTGATCTTGCGGTACTTCAGCACTTTGGTCTGGAGTTCCAGCATTTCATAACCCACGAAGTTGGGGGTAAGATGTTCCTTGCCGTCCTTTACCAGTTGCACCCAGTCTTCTGTATCAAGGGTGGTAGCGGCGCGGCTGCGGTCTTTCTGCTGTTTCATTTCCTGCTCAAAACCCTTTTCGTCAACGGAGAGGTTATTTTCGCGGGCGATGAGGAGGGTGAGGTCAACAGGGAAACCATAAGTATCATAGAGCTCAAAAGCAGCACTGCCTTCGATTGTTCCGTTGGTAGCGGTCTTGATCACATCATCGATCCTTCTGAGGCCCTTATCGAGTGTACGCAGGAAGGCTTCTTCTTCTTCCCTGATCACTTTTTTTACAAAGTCAACCTGTGATTGCAATTCAGGGAATACGTCCTTGAACTGGTGGGCAATCACCGGGAGCAACTGATGAAGGAGCGGTTGTTTGTAATCAAGATAAGAGTAATAATAACGAACGGCGCGGCGCAGGATCCTGCGGATCACATAACCGGCGCCTGTGTTGGATGGCAGCTGGCCATCGGCGATGGTGAAGCTGATGGCGCGGATATGGTCGGCAATTACGCGGAATGCGATAGCCTGACGGCTGTCTGTACCATCATATTTTTTATTAACGATATTACCGGTGGCGGCGATGGTTTCGCTGAACACGTCGGTATCGTAGTTGGATTGTTTGTTCTGCAGTACGCGCACCAGCCTTTCGAATCCCATACCGGTGTCAACGTGTTTAGCGGGCAGGGGCTCAAGTGTACCGTCTTTCAGGCGGTTGAACTGGATGAATACATTGTTCCAGATCTCGATCACCTGTGGGTGATCATTGTTGACGAGGGTGCCGCCATCGCCATTAGCTCTTTCAGCATCGGTACGGCAATCCACGTGAATTTCGGTACAGGGGCCACAGGGACCGGTATCGCCCATTTCCCAGAAATTGTCTTTTTTCTTTCCAAGCAGGATGCGGTCTTCAGCGATCCATTTCTTCCATTCATTATAAGCTTCCTCGTCTTTTGGCAGATTCTCTTTGGTATCGCCTTCAAATATGGTCACATAAAGACGGTCTTTCGGTATCTGGAATACTCCTGTCAGTAATTCCCAGCTCCATTCAATGGCTTCTTTCTTGAAATAATCCCCGAAGCTCCAGTTCCCAAGCATTTCGAACATGGTATGGTGATAGGTATCAACACCTACTTCTTCCAGGTCGTTGTGTTTTCCGCTGACGCGAAGGCATTTCTGCGTATCCGCCACTCTTTTGTTGGGGGATTGTTTGTTACCGAGAAAGAAATCCTTGAACTGGTTCATCCCTGCGTTGGTGAACAGCAGGGTAGGATCATTTTTGATCACGATAGGAGCGGAAGGCACGATGGTATGGCCTTTCGATTTGAAAAAATCCAGAAAATGCTGGCGTATAGCTGCGCTTGTCATCATAAACGGAACAATCTTTGATAATGTGAAAGCCTCACTGCATACATTCATTTCCACAGATAACTACCGGAATTTTAAGAGAATGCAAAAAAATCCGCTTTTTCCTGTAGGTTTGTAGCGTTGGCTCTGAATAACGTGGTGCAAAGGTAATCCAATTCGTGCTGTTTTATAATGAAATCAAGTCCTGATGACCACGGTCTCTCATGAAAAAGATTAAGTATTACTATAATACCAATACGCTTCGTTACGAGAAGCTTGAAACACCCCTGCGGGTAAAACTCCTCCGCGTATTGGGTTTCATTTCCGCCGCCATCGTTACCGCCATCATCATTGTATCAATCGCCTACCGGTATTTCCCTTCTGCCAATGAAAAGAAGCTGATGGCCGAGAACGAAAAACTGGAAGAACAATACGAAACCCTGGAAGGCGCGGCGAAGAAATTATCACAGCGACTGACCGAACTCGAAAACCGGGATAACGATATCTACCGTACCATTTTTGAGGCCAATCCCATCCCGGACAGCATCCGCGCCCTGGAAATTGCACAGCAGAAAGAATGGAAACTGGTAAACAGTATGACCAGTTCCGAACTGGAAAACTCTATTGTTCAGACCCTCAATAACCTGAACAACCGGATGAATAACCAGGACAAGTCCTACAGCGATATCACAAAATTCATCAGTAATAAAGAAGAGCTCCTCGCCTGTACACCGGCCATCCAGCCTGTAAGCAACTCTGATCTGAAAAGGGTGGCTTCCGGCTTCGGCAGCCGTATCGACCCGGTGTACAAAACCATCAAGTTCCATGCGGGGCTCGACTTCTCCGCTCCACAGGGTACACCCATTTATGCCACCGCCAATGGCACTATCAGAACAGCCGGCAACCTGGGTAATGGGTACGGTAACTACGTGGTTATCAATCATGGTTACGGGTACGAGACGCTTTACGGGCATATGTTCAAGGTAAAAGTGAAAGGCGGTCAGCGTGTAAAGCGTGGTGAGATCATCGGATGGGTAGGCAGCACCGGTAAGTCCACCGGCCCTCACTGCCACTATGAGGTGCATAAAAATGGCCGTCCCATCGATCCCATTTACTTCTTTTATAATGACCTCACTCCTGAGCAATTCGACAGGATGCTGAAAATGGCTGCAAGTAGCAACCAAAGCTTTGACTAACAAGCAGGTTTGACAATATTGTGACCCTGCCCGTCAACCTTATTGGGAAGTTATGCGTTGTAGGTGTACATTTGCAACGCCGTTTATGCACCATCCGCCCGACATATTAACGCTGGCTTACAAGCAGCCCATCATGCAGGACCAATTAAATGTGTTGCACGAAAAAGAGCAACAAATCCCTGGTTCTGTGCAGTATATGATCCACCGATACGAAAAGGATTCTCTCTGGAGTATCGAGGATACGGGTATGATGGTTTATCATTTCCGCAAGAACGAGCCCAAAGAGAACTATCTCGAACTCCGTTTCTGTCTTTCCGGTAATGTTTATTGCAAACAGAAATCCACCGAGTGCCACCAGTGCAAGTTAGGTAACAGCCGTAACTGCAATGACCGCGCGGATACCGTTGATGTGCTGAGTTTCCGCTTTTCTCCTGCTCATTTATCGCAGTTTGTTCGTCAGAACGTTCCTGCCAGTACTTCTTCCGATGAGGTTCTTCAGTTCCTGCATCCCAACAGCTTTACCAAGTTGCTGAACCTTTGCGGCAGAACCCGTATGGTGCTGGAAGCTGTGCTGAATCACAATTACACGGGCAGCCTGGAGAATATCTACATCAATGCCCAGGTTCAGATGCTCCTGTTGTACAGCATGGAGTGTATGCTGGGAGAAGAAAAAGGAGAGAAGGGTATCGAAGTCTTCCAGTGTAAATTCCTGGCCAACGAGGCAGACCGCGATAAGATCGTGAAAGCGCGCGAAATTCTCATCCAGCATATCGGCGAGCCAATTACCATCAAGGAGCTCAGCCGCAAAGTGGCCATCAATGAATGTTACCTCAAGAAAGGTTTCAAAGAGATGTTCGGCACCACTGTATTCGACTTCTACCAGAACCAGCGTATGGAACATGCGCGTTACCTCCTTTATGAAAAAGGACTCAGCGTAACCGAAGTATCCATGATGCTTGGCTATTCATCCATCTCACATTTCTCTACGGCGTTCAAGCGTCATACGGGCATCAAGCCTTGTGAATTGCTGTTACATTAATCTGTTGTTTTTTTTCCAACCCAACATATTTCTTTTCGCGTAAACACTGTTTCCCTTTCCAGTAACCTGTTCACCCGCCTCTCCATTTAATTTTGTACCTCCACATTATGCCAGGCCGGTTCTAACCCTTCTGCCTGGATTGTTATCAATTGAACTTATTGTCTGCAAACTCACGAAGCACTGCATCGGTTGGTGCCGGGCTTTGCTTGCAATTAAACACCTGAACATGCGTACAATTATTACAGGATCATTCTTTGGGATCATCCTATCGATGGCTGGAAATACGGAGGCGGCTGCTCAAAAGGCGGCGAAAGATAGTGTACCCGTTCGCGTTAGTGCGTTGCAGGAGGTGGTAGTAACCGGACAATACCAGCCACAATCATTACGTAAATCCGTATACCAGGTTCGCACCATTACGGCTGACCGCATATCGAGGCAGGGTGCTACCAGTCTTACAGGGGTATTGAACAATGAGCTGGGCATCCGTTTCTCTAACGACAGAACACTTGGAACAACTGATATAGAACTGATGGGAATGAGTGGCAGGAATGTAAAGATCCTGCTGGATGGTGTACCCCTGGTTGACCGGGGAGATACACGTGAAAGCCTAAACCAGATTGATGTTCACACTATTGAAAAGGTTGAGATCGTGGAAGGGCCGATGTCGGTTTCTTATGGCTCCGATGCACTGGCAGGTGTGATCAATATCATCACTAAAAAGGGAAGCAAGAGTAAGCTCTCCGTTTCTGCAGGTGCGCAGGAAGAGTCGGCAGGAAGTGAATACGAGCCCGGACTAAATAAAGGAGTACATAACCAATACCTGAACCTAAGCTGGCAAAAAAACAACTGGACCATCTCTGCTGGTGGAGCGCACAATGATTTTGGCGGTTGGAAAGAAGGAAGGGATTCTCTGGCAGATAAAAGGGAATGGCATCCTAAAGAACAGTGGCTGGGCAATGCAAGATTGGGATACCATAATAGTAAGTTCAATACCTGGTACAGGCTGGATGCATTAACGGAGACCATCAACAGTATGGGTTCCATCTTTCAGGCAACCAATACTGCAAGAGATCAGAATTATTATACGCACCGCTATCTGCACCAGGTGCAGGCAGATTACAATATGAATGAGCGTCTGCAATGGAATGCACTGGCTGCTTATACGGATTATTCAAGAAGAACGCAGACGTCCCTGCTGGATCTGAATACGGGTAAATCAACATTGTCGCAGGGAGATGGTGAGCAGGATAAGGCAACTTTCAACAGCCTGGCGGGCAGGATCACTGCGCAGTATAGGATCTCTGAGAAGCTGTCGGTGCAACCAGGACTTGATTACAACAGGGAATCAGCCAGGGGGGCAAGGATCAGCGGAACGCCTTCCATTACTGATTTTGCAATATTCGCTTCGGCGGAATGGCGTATTGTGGCGGGAGTCAATATACGCCCCGGGATCAGATTTATACGTAACTCCGTATATGATGCTCCACCGGTAGTTCCATCAGTGAATACCAAATTCGATCTTGGAAAGAATTTCGATCTGCGTGTGGCATATGCGCGGGGATTCCGTTCTCCTGCATTGCGCGAGTTGTATTTCTATTTCTTCGACGCCAGTCATTCCATCAAGGGTAATACCAACCTGAAAGCCGAGTATTCAAACAGTTTCAACGGATCGCTTACCTGGCATCCTGCACCTGATAAAGAACTGAAGTTAAAAGCCACTGTGGGAGCATTCTACAATGAGTTCAGGAATCAGATCAACTATGGCGCAGATGCTTCTGTGCCCGATGTGCTGACCTATATCAATATCGACAGGTTCAAAACAACCGGCGGTACGCTCAGCACTACACTGAATTACAAATCATGGCAGCTGAATGCAGGGTTCTCTATGATCGGTCGCTACAACAACCTGTCAGATAACAGCAATTATGAAAAGGATGATCTTCCTTCTTTTGTGTGGAGCCCGGAAGCGAATGCCAACCTGTTGTATGATATTCAGAAGATAGGCACCAGGGTCAGCCTGTTCTACAAGTTCACGGGGAAGCGTCCTGTTTACCAGACGATGACAGCAAACGGACAAACAGTAGCTGCAAGAGCGGAAACGGCCAGCTTTTCCTGGGCCGATGCCACAATCAGCAAGTCACTCGGGAAATTCATCACCCTTAATGGCGGCGTGAAAAATATTTTCAATGTAACCACCCTGTCCAGCAATGTGGGAGACACAGGTGCAGCGCACAGTTCAGGTGGAGACCTGCCACTGAGCTACGGACGCTCCTGGTTTGTGGGGCTTGCATTTCAATGGAATCAATAATAAATCATCTTAATAAACACACCCATGTTATTTAGAATTACAGCCCTGATGTTGATGCTCACTACCGTATTTTCTGCCTGTGAAAAAGACGATCCACCAATGGCTGATAACCTCATTCAGTTTGAAGCTGCTGACCAGGGCCTCGGAACTGATGTGAATTCAAAAGATATTACCATTAAGTTATCACGCAATTCAGATGCTGCCATTCCTGTAACTGTTGAGCTTACAGAAACCGGCGTTGTCTACGGAACTCATTATACTACCTCGCCTGCTGCAGCAGCTGGTATTATCACACTCACAATTCCTGCGGGTAGCAACAGCGTGTCTTTCAACGTTACTAAAAAGGCTGATATCCTGCTGAATGGAGATGAGTCTGTCAGCTTCAATATTAAAGCGGCTGGTACTCCGGTTGGGCAAACAACCAAACTGAAACTGTCCTTCGGTTCTATCGTTTCTACGGGTACAAGCCTGGAGTTGAATGGCGGTGAAGGAGGGTCATCTGCTGTCAATCACGTATTTGTTGACTTCAGCAATAATGTGCAAACAGCAGTTAACCGTAAGGTCTACGACCTGAAATTCGCTTCCGGCGCTGATTGGCGCGTATTGCTGAACAATGTTGCCGGATGGGCTGCCGTAAAGACGAATAAAACTGATATCAATGCCGTGAATGAAGGCGATGTAACACTGGCCAGCATGCAGATCGGTTATGGCTTCGGAACGCTCGCCATGATCGATGATGTGGAAGGAGATATTACAAAGAATGCCATGGGCGAAGTTTCGGCTACAGAATCTGACAACAAGGTGTTCCTTGTCAGCACTGCCGGCGCTACATTCACACCACCTGCCATCACTGCCATCAAAAAAATACGCGTGCTGCGTAACGCAAACGGATATACGCTTCAGTACGCCGATATCAATGCCACTACTTTCCAGACGCTGACCATTGAAAAGAACAGCGCTTACAATTTCCGCTTTGCTTCTTTTGCAACTGGCGTGGTAAGTGTAGAGCCTGCAAAAGACCGCTGGGATATCGTTTGGGGATGGAGCTTCTACAAAGCATTTGATGACGTAACCAGCAAGTGGATCCCTTATGCATACTCAGATCTCGTATTCTCCAACAGGTCCGGAAATGTTCAGGCTGCTGAAGTACTTACTTCCACTGTATCCTATGCTGATTTCAAAGAAAGCAATATCGCTGCTGTAACCTTCGATACCAGGAGCGATGCCATCGGCGCTAAATGGCGGTTGGCATCTCAAACAGGTGCAGGAGTTTACACAGACCGTTTTTATGTTGTGAAAGACGGGGCAGGCAATGTGTACAAACTGAAGTTCGTGAACTTCCATCCCAGCGATGGTGGCAAACGCGGCTATCCCAATATCGAGTACAAACTTGTAAAGAAGGCATAACCCCACAACACCAAACTATGAAGAAGACATTCTTTGTACTGTTACCATTAATCCTTCTTTTATCCAACATTTCCAGTGCACAGCAACGCATTGTCAGCCTCAGCGGGGCTATCAGTGAAATGCTGTGTTCACTGGGGCTGGAGGACCAGATAATCGGAGTGGATGTTACAAGTAACTACCCTGCTTCGCTCAAACAGAAAGCAAGTGTTGGTCATAACCGGAATATTTCCGCCGAAGGCATCATTGCACTGCGCCCCACGCTGGTGCTGGCAGTGAAGGATGAGCTCAAGCCCGAAGTGCAGGAGCAGCTCCGCCTCGCAAAAGTGAATCTGCAGGTGGTAAAGCAGGAATTTTCTCCTGCCGGCACCAGGTCACTGCTGCAGGAAGTGGCAAAAATCACAAACACTGAAGCGAAGGGCAAACAACTGCTCAGCAGTTTCGATAAGGAAATGGCTGCGCTGAAAATTGCCAACAACGGCAGGAAAGTGCTCTTCGTGTACGCACGGGGTGCAGGTTCCATGACAGTTTGCGGAACAGGTCAGTCACCCGACCAGATGATCCGCCTTGCAGGTTCTGCCAATGCCATGACAGGTTTCGAGGGCTTCAAGCCGCTCTCTGCTGAAGCACTGGTGGCAGCCAATCCTGATGTGATCCTGCTGTTCGACAGCGGCCTGCAGAGTGTTGGTGGAGTGGATGGCTTACTGAAAGTCCCCGGTGTGATCAATACCAATGCCGGTAAGAATAAAAAAGTGATTTCAATGGACGGGCAGTTCCTTTCCGGCTTCGGCCTCAGGCTGCCCCAGGCTATTCTGCAATTGAATAAAAAGATTACCGGTTAGCCATGAAAAAAAAGTGGGTAACGATAGCACTGATCGTTTTGCTGCTGGTTGTTGTAATACTGGCCGCAGGCATCGGTGCCATGAAGATATCACCAACGCAGGTGGTGGCCATTCTGTTTGATAGAGCTGGCCTCCACCTGCCGGTGGCCTATGACGAGGGGATGGCCAATGTGCTTATGCATATCAGGCTGCCCAGGGTAGTAATGGCTGTGCTCATCGGAGCAGGACTGTCAGTGGCTGGTGTAGCCATGCAGGGATTGTTCCGCAATCCCATGGCAGATCCCGGACTGATAGGAATTTCCTTTGGCGCTTCACTGTTTGCTGTACTGGTAATTGTGGTGATCTCTGCATTGCCGGCATTTGCTATCGACAACCTCATGTCTCGTTATTATCTGCTTAGCCTGTTTACATTCCTGGGGGCGTGCATCACTTCATTCCTGATCTTCAGGATATCCAGAACAAATGGCAAAACCATGCTGGTTACGCTGCTGCTGGCAGGGCTTGCCATCAATGGCCTTTGCCGCGCAATGATTGACCTGATCACATATACCGCAGATGACCAGCAACTGCGCAATGCCACTATCTGGACGATGGGTAGTCTTGGCGGTGCCAACTGGCAGATCGTACTTATGCTCTTACCATTCATCCTTACTCCGGTATTGTTGCTACCCAGCCTGGCCAAATCCCTCAATGCATTTGCATTGGGAGAGAATGAAGCCGCGTACCTGGGCATCAATGTAAAAAGATTGAAAACACTCATCATCGTGCTGGCCACGCTTGCTGTAGGGGCATCCGTGGCAGTAGCAGGGATCATCGGATTTGTAGGGCTGATAGTGCCGCATATTGTGCGTACCATCTCCGGCAATGATCATCGTTCCCTGCTACTCAACAGTGCGCTGGCAGGCTCAGCGCTGCTCACTCTGGCAGATGTATGCAGCCGCACATTGATCGCACCGGCTGAACTGCCTATCGGTATCGTTACTGCCGTACTTGGCGCACCGGTATTTGTGATGTTATTGCTCAAACAAAAAAAGCAGTTGCGAACTGTTCAATCATGATCATCAGTGCACGAAACATATCATACTGGATAGGGCAGAAACCAATACTGCACAAACTATCGTTCAGCATCATGCCGGGTGAAGTAACGGTGGTGCTGGGGCAGAACGGTGCGGGCAAATCCACATTCCTGAAACTGATGTCCGGAGAAGCCAAACCCACCATGGGACAGGTATTACTCAACAATATGGATCTGCATCAGATCCCGGTGAGGCAGCTCGCAACCATGCGTGCTGTACTGAGCCAGCATTATGCTTCAGGGCTTCAGTTCAACTGCGAAGAAATTGTGATGATGGGCCGTTATCCGCATTTCGGTGCAAAACCCGGGCTGGAAGACCTTCGTATTGTAAAAGAGAGCATGGAAGAGATGCAGGTGCAACATCTCACGGGAAGAAATTACCAGGCATTGTCAGGCGGCGAGCAGCAGCGGGTGCAGTTCAGCCGCGTACTGGCACAGCTTAAAACGGCCCGTAACAGTAAAGCGCACTGGCGGAACAGTAACCAGCGGGGGCTCTTATTGCTGGATGAACCAACCAGCAGTATGGATGTGCTGCATCAGCAGCTTTGCTTATCAAAAGCAAAAGAACTGGCAAATCAGGGATTTACAGTAGTAGTGATCCTGCACGATCTGAATCTTGCCGCGCAGTTTGCGGATACCATCCTGCTGCTGAAGCAGGGGACGATGGTGCGCGCAGGGAGCGTACGGGAAGTGCTTACTAAAGAGAATCTGAGAGAGGCCTACAATATGGAAGTTGATGTCCTGGATCCGGAAGATTATGATTTTCCGATCCTGGTTCCTGCCAGGCATAAGACAAAAGAAGTTTTACTAAGATCATAAAAAAACAAAATGGATACAACTATCACTTTGCCACTGAAAGACCAATGGCTGACGCTTCACAAAGAACAACCGCGTGTGCGCATCCGCGATGGCGCAAAGCAGCTGGGCTCTACAGAAGCCGGTCTGCTGGCTGCTTTTGCAGGAAGCCATGTGATCAGGCTGGATGCTTCCAGGCTGCGCGAACTGTGGCAGCGAATGCCGGACCTGGGATTTGTAATGGTGCTTACCCGCAACGAGAGCTGTGTGCATGAAAGAAAAGGAATCTTTGAAGAAGTGACCATGCACGGAAAAAACATGGGTGTTGTGGTGGGTGCTGATATAGATCTGCGCATGCTCTTCCATTGCTGGGCTCATGGCTTTGCTGTATTTGAAGATGCAGCAGCCGGATTCAAACAGTCCTTCCAGATATTCGATCAGCAGGGAACAGCTATTGTGAAAGTATTCCTCACAGATCAGAGTAATCAGCAGGCATTTACAGATATCGTACGCGAATTTGAAGCCACAATTCAAAGTACTGAACTGATCCCTGTGCCTGCTCCTGCATCTCACCAGTACGCTGATGCCGATGTGGATGTAACTGCATTCCGCAAAGCGTGGAGCGAGCTGAAAGATACCCACGACTTCTTTCCCATGCTCCGTAACTTCAACGTGAGCCGCCTGCATGCCCTGCGTGTGGCCGGGGAATTTGCCCGCAAGGTGCGCAACGATGCTGTGAAGCAATTGCTGGAATATGCAGCTGCACAGGAGCTGGAGATCATGGTATTTGTATCCAATCACGGCAATATCCAGATCCATACCGGACCTGTGAAGAAGATCGTGGAGATCCCCAACTGGATCAATGTGATGGATCCCCTTTTCAACCTGCATTTACGTCTCGATCATATCGACTCCGTTTGGATGGTGAAAAAACCAACGGAAGACGGCATGGTGCATTCAATAGAAGTATTTGATGCATCAGGCGAACTCATTGTTCAATTTTTTGGAAAAAGGAAACCCGGTTCTCCTGAATTGTCCGCCTGGACGGTATTTGCCGCTGGCCTGCAATAACCGGTTGCGTCCCGCAAACTTTTTTCCATAATGTGGAAGGTGCGGCCCTGTTCTCAGGGCTGCACTAAAAACTTTTATTGCCCACACTATTCTCATCATATTGTCAAAATTCAATACCCGCGCGGGTTTGGAAGCTTTAAAGTTTCCAGAACCGTAATTTCTGATTATTTTTACCAGATGACTCTCAAGAAAGCGTTAGGCAAACTGCACCTGTGGCTCGGACTTGCATCCGGGCTTATCGTTTTTATAATAGCTATCACAGGTTGCATCTATGCCTTTCAGGCCGAGATCAGTGATCTCACCCAGCCATACCGCTTTGTAGAGAAGCAGAACAAGCCCATGCTTACTCCTTCCCGGTTCAGGCAGATCGCAGACAGCCTGATGCCGGATAAACATCCCCATAGTGTTACCTATGATAGTCGCGGCCGCGCGGCTACTATCGTTTATTATAGCCCCGAACCTGAATACTATTACGTAGTGTATGTTAACCAATACACTGGCGAGGTGTTGAAGGTAAAGGATATGAATAAGGGAGATTTTTTCCGTTTTATACTGGATGGACATTTCTATCTCTGGTTACCTGATTCCATTGGACAGCCCATTGTGGCATGGAGCACTGTAGTATTTATTATAATGATGATTTCGGGTATGGTTCTCTGGTGGCCCCGTAACAAGGCTGCACGTAAGCAACGCTTTAAAGTGAAGTTCAATGCAAGCTGGAAGAGAGTGAACTATGACCTGCATAATGTGCTTGGCTTTTACATGAGCTGGGTGGCCATTATCCTGGCCCTTACAGGGCTGGTATGGGGCTTTCAATGGTTTGCGAAAACATTGTATGCCGTTACCGGTGGTGAGAAAACCTATGAGTTCTATGAACCGCATTCTGCAGAAAAGAACAGGGCTGTTTATTCTGCTGCTACTGCCGCTGATGCCATTTATGTACGGATGAAAGCAGAGAATCCAACTGCTGATCTGATTGAAGTGCATTACCCGGATAGTGATTCCGCAGCACTGGGTGTATCCATCAACCCCGATGGAGATACTTACTGGAAAGCAGACTACCGCTATTTCGATCAATATACCCTGAATGAAATTGAAGTAACACATATCTACGGTAAGTTCAGGGATGCGAAGATGGCAGACAAGCTGGCGCGCATGAACTATGACCTGCATACCGGTGCAGTATGGGGATTGCCCGGCAAATTCCTGATGTTCTTCGCCAGTCTTATTGCTGCCAGTCTGCCTGTAACGGGCTTCCTCCTCTGGCGCGGAAGGCACCGTGCAAAAAAGAAAAACACAAAAAGCGCCGGTGTTGCAAAAAAAGTTTTTGAGGTGCAGCAAGCCTGATAAAAAGCGGCCTTTTTTTATTCGTCATTACTTTATTGCCTTTCGGTACCGCTTATCAGCGGTTCATTCAAAACACGTGGAAAATAAAAGTGTATTGTGCTGCAAATCAAGATATTGATTAACGTCAATGATTATGCGATTCCACACTTCAGGGCTTTTATGTGAATATTTATTTTCTTTACTTTGTTCCCGCAACATTGATCCAGGCTATGAAAAACAAGTGATAATTGCGTTCACTGACTTCAGAACGTTCCTCAATTATATCTTCTTGATTCTTCATCCGCTTACAGGGTCCTCTACATAAGAGAATATTATCATCCAAAGCATATTAATAGTATCAGGCAATATTGGCCTGAAGGAAATCTTTTATTCAATATTCTCTAAACCCGTTTAAAAACAATTTCGATGAAAAAGTCATTTCTGTTTTTCGGCACGCTTATGATGGCTGCCCTGAGCTTTACTTCCTGTAACAAGAACCTGAAAGATGATGTAAAGGCACTGAAGAAACAAAACTCTGAACTGCAGGAGCAACTTGGTGGTATTGCCAATGCGCTTGGATCCGATGAGCCTGTAAAGGCAACTACCATTTTCAAGGACAGGGATAATGTAAGCCGCACCAAAACCGATACTTACATGTTTAAATCTTCCGGTGCTTCTACACAGGCTCTGGTGAAAAACCCCAATGGTACGTATGATATTTATATCGAACGTTTCATAGATGTAAACTGGAATGAAGGTGCCTGGGTTGCATTCAATTACAATCCCACTACAAAAGCTATTACCAATAAAAGAGGTGGACAATACTGGGATGATTATGGCAATTATAGCCCCAGAGCCCGTTATGATGAAGATCAGTACAGTACCGGTCTTACATTTAATATCAATATCAAGAGCATTGATCTGACCACTGGCGTAATTTCCCTTGAAGTGAACATGGCTGGTACAGAAGAATATTCAAACATTGTAGACAGTTATTATGTTCCCAGGCGCGGAGCTGCTGTAAGTACAACACTTTCGTTCAATGGCAAGTTGAGAATATATGAGCGTTATGAAAGCTAGTCCTTCGTTGTAGTTCCGGCATTAAATAAAGCAGGGCATTCCGGAAACGGGCGGCCCTGCTTGTTTAATAAGAATTTTCATGTGAATACAATCTATTGTGTAGATGCATAAAATTTTGACTATCGTCAATGAATATGCGTTTATTGATTTTTAGTTTTTAAAATCGATTTTTTTCTTTTCCTTTGTTGCGCAACAGAATCCGAACCATGAAAAACAAACCGACTGCATTATTTGACCAACGCGTCACTCTCGCTTCACTCAATTAATTTCAACGAATTTGTTTTTCTCTCAACTGACCAGGATCTCCGGATCTTAGGGTAGTCTCTATTAAACCGTGTATGTCAAAATACAACAGGCATTGTCATGCCTGATGGAGAGCTTTTTCAATTATCTCTAAACCACATTAAAAATCAAATTCAATGAAAAGATCATTTGTAGTTTTCAGCGCACTAGTTATTGCAGCACTTTCTTTCTCTTCCTGCAATAAGAATTTAAAAGATGATATCAAGGATTTACAAAGAGAGAACTCTGAAATGAAAGAAAAGCTGAATGGAATTGCCAATGCCCTGGGAACTGATGAGCCGATCACTGTAACTACTTCTTTCAAAGACAGGGATAATGTAGACCGTTCTGTAAAAGAAACTTATAGCTTCAAGTCTTCAGGTACTTCTACCCAATCAATGGTTAAGCAACCTAATGGAAAATATGATATCTATGTTGAGCGCTTCAGCGATGTGAACTGGAATGAATATGCATGGGTAGCCTTTACTTATGACCCTGCTACCAAAGCTATTACCAACAAGCGTGGTGGTCACTCCTGGGATGATTATGGTAACTATAACAGCAATGCTTATTTTAACGAGAACGATTATAGTACCGGTCTTACTTTCACTGTTAACATCAAGAGCATCGATCTTACCACTGGCGTAATTTCCATGGATGTGACTATGTCAGGTACAGCCGAATTTTCCAATGGTTATGGCGGAAATGTTCCTAATACGAATTCTGCTGTAACTACCTCTTTCTCTTTTGATGGAAAGCTGAGAGTGTATACACAGGTTAATCCTGCATAATCAACTTGCAATAAAGAAAAACGGCCGTCCTGATCAGGACGGCCGTTTTCTTGTTAAAGTATTTCTTTCAGGCTTTCTTCTGTTGCTTTGATAGTGGCATCCAGGTGTTCCTGGTGCATCGCATTATTCAGGAACCAGCTTTCAAATGCAGAAGGCGGCAGGTATACCCCGCGTTTCAGCATGGCATGGAAGTATTTTTTGAACAGCTCATTATTGGCTTCAGACGCAGAAGCAAAGTCCGTTACCGGTTTGTTGCTGAAATGCACGCTGATCATAGATCCCAGCTGGTTGATCACATAAGGGGTACCTGATGCTTTCAATACTTTATCCAGCCCGTCTCTCAGGTAAACCGTTTTCTCGTCCAGCTCTTTCAGCAGGTTCGGTTGTTCATTCAGGATAGATAGCAACGTGTATCCTGCGATCATGGCAATAGGATTGCCGCTCAAAGTGCCGGCCTGGTAAACGCTGCCCAGTGGGGCTACCATTTCCATAATGGCGCGTTTGCCGCCGAATGCGCCAACAGGTAATCCACCTCCGATCACTTTGCCGTAGGTAACCAGGTCTGCATCGATGTTCAGTTTTTCCTGTGCTCCGCCGCGTGCAAGCCTGAAGCCCGTCATCACTTCATCAAAGATGAATACGATACCTTCTTTATCACAGATCGTACGGATCCCTTCCAGGAATCCGGGCTGCGGAATGATGCAACCCATATTGCCGGCCACAGGCTCAACAATGATGGCCGCCACCTGGTCTTTGTTCTCTGCCACCAGTCTTTCAACTGCAGCGAGGTCGTTGTAGGCGCAGGTAAGCGTATCGGCTGCCGTGCTGGCGGTAACGCCGGGAACAGCCTGAATATTCAGAGTGGCCACACCACTTCCCGCTTTTACCAGGAAGCTGTCGGCATGACCATGATAACAACCCTCAAACTTGATGATCTTGTTGCGGCCTGTGTAACCACGTGCTACACGGATAGCACTCATGCAGGCTTCTGTACCGCTGCTCACCATGCGGATGAGGTCAACATTTGGTGTCATGGAGCGGATAAGCTCTGCCATTTTTATTTCCAACTCTGTAGGCGCTCCGTATGAGGTGGAGTATACAGCCTGTTCCTGGATGGCTTTCACCAGCGGCTGATATGCATGCCCGAGGATCATTGGCCCCCAGGATGCGATATAATCGATGTAACGGTTACCGTCTACATCATACAGGTAAGTGCCTTCTGCATGTTGAATGAAGAGCGGCGTGCCGCCCACGCTTTTGAATGCACGAACAGGAGAGTTCACGCCGCCGGGAATGCTTTCCTTGGCGCGGTTGAACAGCTCAATGCTTTTGGTAGTATTCATAGTAAGAATGTTAAGTTTGTTTCCGCTGTGCTCGGTAGCTCGCGTCCTCCCGAGTGACCGGTATTACGTCGCCTCCGGCGACACTGTGTTCGCCAGAGGCGAACAAATAGAAGTCACTCGCGGGGACGCGAGCGACTGGGCATACTTTGAGTTTATCCGATCAGCCGCACTGCGTCTTTAGCAAAGTAAGTTGCAATCAGATCCGCGCCTGCGCGTTTGATAGCAGTGAGTGTTTCAAGGATGGCTTTGTCTTCATCCAGGAAGCCTGCTTTGGCAGCGGCTTTGATCATGCTGTACTCTCCGCTGATATTATAGGCGCTTACCGGAACGGTAACGGCATCCTTTACTTCACGGATGATGTCCAGGTAGGCAAGAGCCGGTTTCACCATAACAATGTCTGCGCCTTCTTCCACATCCATCAATGTTTCTTTGATGGCTTCCACGCGGTTTGCATAATTCATCTGGTAAGTCTTCTTATCACCAAAACCCGGCGCTGAATCCAGTGCATCACGGAAAGGTCCGTAGAAGCAGGATGCATATTTGGCACTGTAGCTCATGATGCCGGTGTTGGTGAAATTGTTTTCTTCCAGTGCTTCGCGGATAGCGCCGATGCGCCCATCCATCATATCGCTGGGTGCAACAAAGTCGGCGCCTGCCTGCGCGTGACTCACGCTCATGGCGGCCAGCACTTCAACGGTAGCATCGTTTACGATCACATGACCTTCAACGATACCATCATGGCCGTAAGAAGAGAAGGGATCGAGCGCCACATCGGTCATCACTACCATATCAGGACAGGAGTTCTTAACCGTTTTGATGGCGCGCTGCATCAGTCCGTCAGGATTCACAGCTTCACTTCCTTTATTGTCTTTCAGTTCGTCAGGCACTTTTACAAACAGCAGTACGCTTTTCAGTCCCAGGCTCCAGAGCTCTTTCACTTCCCGCGCCAGTTGATCCAGGCTGAGCCTGTAATAGCCTGGCATGGTGCTGATCTCGTCTTTTACATCTTTACCTTCCACAATAAACAATGGCACAATGAAATCATCCGGCCTGAGAATGGTTTCAGCCACCATCGAACGGATGGCGGGCGATTGACGGAGGATCCTGTTTCTTCTTTGTAAATACATGATCGTTTTATTTTAGTGGGAGAACAGTATTCATCTTCATGCCCATTCTTTCGGATGGAGGCAGGCGTCCAGCAGGCGCTCTTCCCCGCTTCCGGAAGCGGGCTGATAATTGTATTCAAAGCGAACGGTAGGCGGCAGGCTCATCAGGATGCTTTCCGTACGGCCATTGGTCTTAAGGCCGAAGAGCGTACCTCTGTCGTGTACCAGGTTGAATTCAGTATAACGTCCACGGCGGATCTCCTGCCAGTGTTTGTGGCCTGCATTCCATTCCGTTTCTTTTCTCTTTTCCACGATGGGAACATAGGCTGAAATGAATGCATTTCCACATTCCTGCCCGAAGCGGAACCAGAAATCCACATCCCTGGTTCCGGTTGGGCGCTGGTGATCATAAAAGATGCCGCCGATTCCCCTGCGTTCATTGTTGCGGTGGGCGTTTACAAAGTAGTTATCGCACTCCCGCTTAAAGTCCGGATAAAAAGAAGGATCGAACTGATCGCATACATTTTTATAGGTACGATGAAAATGGGTGGCATCTTCGTCGATCAGGTAATAGGGCGTGAGGTCTGTGCCGCCACCGAACCATCTGTCTGTTACCATATGGTTTTTATCGTACAGCTCAAACATCCTGTAATTGCAGTGCACGGTGGGAACAAAAGGGTTCAGCGGATGGATCACCAGTGACAGGCCGCAGGCGAACCAGTTATCTCCATCAATTTTCAACTGATGTCGCATGGCATCAGTAACGGAGCCATATACCACCGAAGTGTTGACGCCGCCTTTTTCAAATACTTTGCCGTTGGCAATCACGCGCGTTTTGCCGCCGCCGCCTTCCGGGCGCTGCCACTGGTCTTCCACAAACCGGGCCTGCCCGTCCGCTGCTTCCAGCGAGGCGCAGATGCGGTTCTGGAGGTCGTGGATATAAGCGATCCAGTTGTCTTTGATGGGATTGTTCATTTGTTATTCTTTTTCGGTGTGCCCAGTAGCTCGCCTCTGGCGAGTTACTGCTATTTGTTCGCCTCCGGCGAACGGCGTGTCGCCGGAGGCGACGGAATAAACGTCACTCGCGGGACGCGAGCGACTGGGTACACGCAATTATTTCTTCGTATATGCCTTAACGGTATTAACGAAAGCTTTTGCGTGATCAACGGGTACATTGGGCAAAATGCCGTGGCCAAGGTTGGCAATATGTTTGTAACCGCCGAACCCGTCGAGCATTTTTGTTACTTCTTTCTCGATCTCGGGGATCGGAGCCAGCAGTTTTGCAGGATCGAAATTGCCTTGCAATACAACCTTGCCGCCGGCGAGCTGGCGGGCGAATTGAGGCGTATTGCACCAGTCGATGCCCAGGCCATGAGCGCCTGTGGCAGCCATGCGGTCCAGGCTATGCCAGGCGCCTTTGGCGAAGATGATGGTGAGCACTTCCTCTTTCAGTGCCTCCACGATCTGGCGGATATACCGGAGGCTCCAGGTTTCAAAATCATCCTGGCTCAGCAGGCCACCCCAACTGTCGAAGATCTGGATTACGTCAACACCTGCCTGCACCTGACCTTTCAGGTAAGCGATGGTAGTGTCTGTGATCATCTGCAGTAACTGGTGTGCAGTTTCTGGTTGCGTATAACAAAAGGCCTTGGCCTCGTCGAAAGTTTTGGAGCCCTTGCCCTGTACCATATAGCAGAGGAGTGTCCAGGGAGCGCCGGCAAAGCCGATCAATGGTACACGGCCGGCCAGTGTTTTTTTGGTGAGGCGAAGTGCATCATATACATAACCCAGGCTTTCATTCACATCGGGAACACGAAGCCTGGTGAGGTCGCTGTATTGTTTGATGGGATCGGGCAGGAATGGTCCCTTGCTTTCTATCATCTGCACTTCCAGGCCCATGGCCTCAGGCACTACCAGGATGTCTGAAAAGATGATGGCTGCATCCACACCCACCTGCTCAACCGGTTGAATGGTGATTTCGGTAGCCAGTTCGGGTATGCGGCACCGTTCGAAGAAGGTGTATTTTGCCTTCAGTTTCATATAGTCGGGGAGATAACGGCCTGCCTGGCGCATCATCCATACTGGTGTACGTTCAGTGGCTTCTCCTCTCAGTGTTCTTAATAACAGGTCGTTTTGCAGCATCTGTATTATTATTAATTACTTCTTTATAAAAAAATCCTGCACCTGGCTGAGCATGCATTGCTGGTCAGGTGTGGGGCTGATGATCACTTGATTACTGGTATAAGCGGTGATAGCTTTGGCAGTTGTATTACCGATGGCGAAGCAAACAGTGGATGCGGGTAACTGGTTAGCTGAAAAAAAACTGTTTACAGCGCTGGGACTGAAGAACAGCACGCCGTCCATATGCTTATTCACAGTCACCGGTGTTTCGATGGTTTCATAAGTGGTCACTTCATGCACTTCGATGCCATGCTCCTGCAACAGGGTGGGAAGTTCATCCCTGCGCTGGTTGCTGCAGAAAAATACCACGCGTTCAACGCTTCCTTCCTGAATGATGGTCTCTGCCAGCAGTGCTCCCGTGAATACTTCGCCGGTGGGCTCGTTGCTGAACAGTTCCATCACAGCATCGCGGGTAGTGCCTGCCAGGGAAAAGATATTCCAGTGCGAGGCAGAACTGATGTCTTCATTGACATTGAGAGCAGCGGCAACGATCTCTACCGCGTTGCGGCTGGTGAAGACCACGGCTGTGCCTGGCTCAAAAGTGAGTGGCAGTACGGTTTCGATGGTCTCACCGTTCAGTACGGGTTCTATTCTGATGAGTTCCGCTTCCTGACAGGCGATGCCCTGCTTCACCAGTTCCCTGCTCAGTGAAGGGTTTAATTTCTTTGTACTAAGGATACTGTATCGTGTCATTATCAGTATTAGCGACCATTGTTTTTTTGAATACCATCCGCGATCTCCTGTCCGCCATTGGCGAGGAGTTCAGAGGCGAAACTTTTTCCGGCTTCGATGGCTTCCGTCACAGCAAGTGACTTGTGCAGTTCCACTTTGTGTTTGCCATCTACGGAAAGGATGTTCCCGTTGAAGACCACCCGGTTGTTGCTGATGGTGGCCAGGGCGCTGATGGGAGTGGAACATCCGCCAAGAAGGGCACGGAGAAAATCTCTTTCTATTTTGGTGCAGAGTGCAGTATCGGTGTCATTGAATCTGTTGCAGATCTCCAGCAGTTTTTCGTGGTTGCTGCGGCAGGCTACGGTGATGGCGCCCTGCGCGGGGGCGGGCAGCATCCAGTCGAGCTCCATGGAATTATGCGGACGGAGGCCGATACGCTCCAGTCCTGCTGCGGCGAAGATGGCGCCGTTCCAGTTGCTTTCTTCGAGTTTGCGGAGGCGGGTGTTCACATTGCCGCGCAGGTTCTCGATGGTATGATGGGGGTAGCGGTTCAGCCATTGTGCTTTGCGGCGGATGCTGCTGGTGGCGATGATGCAGCTGGCAGCGGCCAGCTCACTGTCGAAAGTGAAATGTTCACCTTTATAGATCAGGAGGTCTTTCCAGGAAGCGCGCTTCAGTACTGCGGCCTGGGCAATGCCTTCGGGCAGTTGGGTAGGCACATCCTTCATGGAATGAACGGCCATATCGATCTTGTTGTTGAGGAGGGCAATATCGAGGCTGCGGGTGAAGATCCCCTGAACGCCCATTTCGTAGAGAGGCGTTTTGAGATCAACATCACCTTCACTTTTGATGTATACCAGTTCTGCTTCAACGCCCTGTTCGCTGAGCAGGTTCTTTACCTGGCTGGCCTGCCATACTGCAAGCTGACTTTCTCTGGTTCCTATTCTGATCATATCTGTTATATACCGTGATAATAATGCGCTGTGGAAACGCACGAATGGCCGCAAGGTAGTTTTTACCCTGTTATCATCACTCAATTAATGGCAAAGTTAATTCGAACCTGTTGTAATAAACTCGTTGATGGCCTCTATGTACTGGCACCCGCGTGTGTTCTGCTGGCGCATTTTGGAAGCCATTCCGTTGATCACCCGCTGGATCTTGAGATCGGAGTCAGCTGGGCGGGTTGTTATTTCTCCCGGACAAAGTTGAATGTATGAAGGGAAGGTTTGAATTTCTTTCAGCTTGATTTTTACTGCTTTGAGAACGGGTACATGCTTGCGCATTTCGTACCATTCAACCAGCTCGGCAATATGCTCTTCAATGATGGCGTGGGCTTTGGGAATTTCGGCCTCCCGTTTTTGCAGGGTGGCGTCATTGATCTTTGACAATTCATCCACGTTCACGAGCTGTACATTGGGCAACTGGCGGGAAGACTCTTCCACGTTGCAGGGGATCGACAGATCGATCACCAGTTTGCTACCCTGTTCCCGGAGATGGGAGGCTAAGATGGTGGGCTGCGCGGCATTGGTAGCCACTATGATGATATCAGAACGGCGGATATGATCCGTCAGCAGATCGGCAGGCACATATTGAACACCCAGCTCAAAAGCCAGTTCAGCCGCTTTTTCCTGCGTGCGGTTGATGAGGGTGATATTGGTGGTGCCTAAATAATCGATGATATTCTTGCAGGTAGATCTTCCGATCTTGCCTGTGCCCAGCAGGAGGATCTCCTTGCCGTTGATATCGCTTATATTTTCTTTGATATACTGGATGGCGGCAAAAGAAACGGAAACGGTGCCGCCGCTCAGTGAAGTATTGTTCTTGATTGCTTTGGAAGATTGCAGCACACTGTTCACCAGCCTCTCGGAGAAGGTACCGATGAAGCCCCTTTCACGTGCAAATTTTACAGCCATTTTCAGCTGGCCTACAATTTCATAATCTCCCAGGATCTGGGAGTCAAGCCCTGCGCCCACTGAAAACAGGTGCTGGATGGCGCTCATGCCGCTTTTCACATAGGCAAGCCGGGAAAATGTATCCGCATCGCCTTCGGTATGAAGGCAAAGGAGGTTGATCAGTTGGTCTGCCTGTTCTGCAACACCGTAGATCTCAGTTCTGTTACAAGTGGAAAGAATGAATAATTCGTTGACTCCATAAGAAGGTGCCAGTGTAAGAAGGGAAGCGTATTGGTCATTGTTGATGGCAAACTTTCCCCTGATGGCAGCGTCAGTCTTCTTATAGTTAATGCCTGCGATAAAAAACTTCGATATGTCTTTGCTACTCTGTCCTGGCATGAAAGTAAATTTCTAAATCACAGCGCAAAAATACCCTCGGAAGCGCCAATCACCTAATCTGTCTGTCATTGCATTGTCATTTTACTGTATGATAAAGGTCACATAAAATAGTGATCAGCATCAATGAACTTTTCATCCAATACAAAGTTACTTTTGCAAATCATTCGAAATTATGGCAATGGTTAAAAAAGGAATTGTTTTGATGAATCTCGGGAGTCCGGACTCCACGGAAGTAAAGGATGTGCGAAGGTACCTCGATGAATTTCTGATGGATAAAAGGGTGATTGATACCCCTTTGCTCTGGAGAGCCCTGTTGGTGAAAGGTATCATTGTGCCTTTCCGCGCACCCAAATCAGCAGAAGCTTACAAGAGTATCTGGACCAAAGAAGGGTCTCCTCTGATCGTGATCAGTGAGCAGCAGCAGCAGGCACTGCAGGAGCAGGTGGAAGAACCCGTGGTGATTGCCATGCGTTATGGTAATCCCGCACCCTGGGATGCTTTTGATGATCTGATGCAGAAGGTACCCGGACTGGAAGAAGTGGTGCTGGTGCCTATGTACCCGCATTATGCGATGAGCAGTTATGAAACGGCCGTGGAGTATGCGAAGAAGGTGCATAAAGAGAAGAAATATCCATTCAGATTGTCCATTGTTCCTCCTTTTTATAAAGATCCCAGGTATATCGATGCATTGTCTGAAAGCATTGCGCCATACCTGGAGCAGGACTATGATCATATTGTATTCAGTTATCATGGGATCCCTGAAAGGCATGTGCAGAAGACCGATCCTTCCGGCAATCACTGTCTGAAAAATATGGATTGCTGCAATGTGGACAATCCTGCGCATGCGTTCTGTTACCGTCATCAGATCCTGAAAACCACTCAGCTGGTTGCGGAGAAACTGAATATTCCCAAAGAGAAATACAGTCATTCTTTCCAGAGCAGACTGGGGAGGGATGAATGGTTGAAGCCTTACACCGCGGTTAGATTGGGTGAAATGCCGAAAGAGGAGATCAAAAAACTGCTGGTGGTTTGTCCGGCTTTTGTGGCTGACTGCCTGGAGACACTTGAAGAGATGGCTGAAGAGGGAAAAGAGATCTTTCTGCATGCGGGTGGAGAGCAATTCACGTTGATTCCTTGCATGAATGTGCATCCTGCCTGGATCGGAGCGTTAAAGGAACTGGCTGCCGACGCAAAATAACGCAGCCTGTGCCTGGTCGCTCGCGTTCCGCGAGTGACTTCTGTTTGCTCGCCGGTGGCGGGTTCAGCGTTCGCCAGAGGCGAACAAATTTTGCTCACTCGCCAGCGGCGAGCGAGTGCAACACCCTGATAAACAGTCTATGTATCTCTACATCAAAGCGCTTCACATCATTTTTGTTGTAACCTGGTTTGCGGGTTTATTCTATATGCCGCGACTGATGGTGTACAATGCGGAGGCTGACATGCAGCCTGAACCTGCCCGGGGAATTTTAAGAGCGCAGTATACGATCATGATGAAAAGGCTCTGGTATGGTATCACCTGGCCTTCGGCAGTGCTTACACTGATCTTTGGACTGACTACCTGGTATCAGTTGGGTGTATTTCCGGATTGGCTGAAGATCAAATTATTATTTGTTACCGGGTTGTTTGCCTACCATGGATCATTACATATGGTAGCCGCGCAGCAGTGGAAAGGACTGTTCAAATACAGTGGTCAGCAACTACGGATCTGGAATGAAGTTGCAACAATATTTTTAGTGGCCATAGTGATGCTGGTAGTTGTGAAAGAGAATATGAGTGTGGTGTGGGGACTGTTGGGATTATTTTTATTTGTAGTGATATTGATGAGCGCTATCAAAATCTACAAACTGGTGCGGCAAAAGAAAAAAATGTAGAAAAAAAACAGCATTTCCCCATTCTGGTTCCCATATCGGGGAAGTACAACCGGAGAAGGGTGTAAATAAAAAAAGAGAGTGTATCGTTTGATGCACTCTCTTGTTTTTTATAGGGATAGAAACAGTTGTAGAAAGGGAGCCGACTATAAAGCTGTAATCACATATTTTCCGCGAGGATATTGACTTACAGCGATTTCCATCAGAGTTTTTCCATACCGGATACCGAAGATTAAAAACGGGATAGGTAGTGATGGAAATGTGGTAAAAAGAAAAAACCTTTCCTAGTTTTTAGAGTTTTTAAAGGAAAGGGGAGCAGGAATACTCCCCTTTTTAACCCCTAAACCCTAAACCGTAGAAAAGGTTTTTCATATAATGAGTTCGGTTAATCAACTTAAAGAGCGTGTGTTGTCTTTTCTTGTTCTTCAATTCCGTTTTGCTGACAACATCTCTATAGTTTCATAAACTGTGCCAAAACTTTTACATGTGGAAAAAGCCCCGGCAAAAATTAAAGAACTTAGTCGTTTTAATCTTGTTTTAACTTCACTTATCAAGATCAGTAATCGTATCAGATCATCACTGTTTCCAGGATGCAATCTTCAACAGAAACCTGATTGAATCAAGTAAGATTTATCTACAAACCGACAATAAATGAACTGTGCTACTAAAGTTCTCACAAGGTGAGGAAAATTCCGAATTAGTCTGACGATATACGTTATTAAAGTATCGCCTTTTGTTGCTACAAAAAATTACTAATTCTTCAGGAATGGTGAGCTTTTAACCAGAGTGAATCAATCTCTAAGGATTGAAATGCCTTGTTTTGGCAACGTTTCAGAGTATCTACGGGAATTAATCCCGTTTGGTTTTCCAAATATCAGATATTTTTTCAAAGAACAGCATTAAATTCTACTATTTTTTTTTAATATATAAACCCTATGAACCGGTGATGGATAAACGAAGTTGGCTCAATGATCGGCGTTGACACCATCAACTGCCTGAATATCTGAACAGTAAAAGATTTCAACCATACCTTCACCATGTTTTTCTGCTTATTTGATGGATGATAAAAAAATATTATTTCAAGAAGTTGGTACCCGATATGGTTAATTTTTCTGCCTTACGTAGCGGTTCAGATCCAGGGATTTCTCCCCTGAATTTTGTATAGGCCAGCGTCCCGGATTACCCTATATTTTCAGTAACTTTGCACACTTTTAAACCACGGATTTTACAGTTCCGGACTTTCCCCGGGGGAAAAACGGTCCGGATATTAGCCCGAAATAGAATATGTCAGCCAAATACCAGGAATTCTCGAAGTTGAACCTGCCTGAAATAGAACAGGAGGTACTCGCCAAATGGGAGGCATCCCAGGCGTTTGAGCAAAGTATGTCATTGCGTGAAGGCGCTCCCCATTTCGTTTTCTACGAAGGGCCGCCCAGCGCTAACGGCATGCCCGGCATTCACCACGTGATCAGCCGCACCCTGAAAGACCTGGTCTGCCGCTACAAAACCATGCAGGGCTTCCAGGTAAAAAGGAAGGCCGGATGGGATACCCATGGTCTTCCCATTGAACTGGGCGTGGAGAAAGAACTCGGCATCACCAAAGAAGATATCGGCAAAAAGATCACCGTTGAAGAATACAACCAGAAATGCCGTGAAGCCGTAATGCGCTTCAAGGATAAATGGGACGACCTGACCCGCAAGATGGGGTACTGGGTTGACCTCGATGATCCCTATATCACTTTCGACAATAGTTACATTGAAACACTCTGGTGGATACTGCAACAGTTGTACAATAAGGGCCTGCTCTATGAAAGCGTGAGCATCCAGCCTTATTCCCCCGCAGCAGGTACAGGCCTCAGCTCCCACGAGCTGAATATGCCCGGAGCCTACAGGAATGTAAAGGACACTTCCGCAGTTGTGATGTTCAAAGCTATTGAGAACGACCGTACGAAGTTCCTCTTCCAGGCCGCAAGGGTTAACGGAGATGAGCAACCGGAGGTATTCTTCATGGCATGGACCACCACTCCATGGACCCTTCCTTCCAACCTCGGTCTTACCGTTGGTCCAAAGATCAATTATGTGCTGGTTCATACCGTGAACCCCTATACGCATATTCCTGTGAACGTGGTACTGGCGAAAGACCTGCTCGGCAAATACTTCAAACCGGAAGGAGAGAATCTGCCTGTTGGCACTTACAAGGAAGGAGACAAGCTCCTGCCCTGGACCATCATTGCAGAGTTCAAGGGCGCAGAAATCGATGAAGCCCGGTACGAGCAACTGATGCCTTATGAAGCTAACAGCGCCAAAGAGGCCGGTGGCGATCCTTTCCGGGTACTGCTTGGGGATTTCGTGACCACAGAAGATGGTACCGGCATCGTACATACGGCGCCAGCCTTTGGCGCAGATGACTTTAAAGTAGGGAAGAAATATGGCATCGGCATCCTTACCATGGTTGACAAAACCGGGAAGTTTGTTGATGGCCTCGGTGAGTTCAGCGGCCGCTATGTGAAAGATTATAAGAATGAGAAGGATTATGTGGATGTGAACGTAGACATCTCCGTGAAACTCAAAAAAGAGAACCGCGCCTTCAAAGTAGAAAAATACGAACACAATTATCCGCACTGCTGGCGTACCGATAAACCTGTGCTCTACTATCCGCTGGATGCCTGGTTCATCAAAACAACCGGCCTCCGGGATAAGATGGTGGAGCTGAACAAGACCATCAACTGGAAACCAAAATCAACCGGCGAAGGACGTTTTGGAACCTGGCTGGAGAATATGGTGGACTGGAACCTCAGCCGAAGCCGCTTCTGGGGAACACCGCTCCCTATCTGGAAAACAGAAATGGAGAACGATGATCCTGCAACCGTTGAATTCAAATGCATCGGAAATATAGAAGAACTGAACAACGAGATCAAAAAGGCCAATGAAGTACTGGGAGGCGATGTAAACAAACACTATCTCCATGAAGGTATCCTTGACCTTCATAAACCATATATCGATGAGGTGGTGCTGGTGAGCCCCAAGGGCAGGCCGATGAAGCGCGTACCCGATCTGATAGACGTTTGGTTTGATTCCGGAGCCATGCCTTATGCGCAGTGGGGACTGGATTATGACAAACTGAAAGCAGGTGACCCCCGTCCTTTCAAAGCTCCTTTCGATACTAATTTCCCGGCAGACTTCATTGCGGAAGGTGTTGACCAGACGAGAGGATGGTTCTATACCCTCCATGCGATCGCCAGCCTGCTCTATGAAGATGTGGCTTTCAAAACCTGTGTGAGTAATGGCCTGGTGCTCGACAAAAATGGCGTAAAGATGAGCAAGCGCCTGGGTAATGTGGTGGATCCGTTCCAGACCATCAATGAGTTTGGCGCTGATGCTACCCGCTGGTACCTGGTGACCAATGCATCTCCCTGGGACAATATGAAATTCGACCTGGAAGGTATCAGGGAAGTACAACGTAAATTCTTCGGTACCTTATTTAATACATATCAGTTTTTTGCCCTTTACGCCAACGTGGATGGATTTGCTTTCAAAGAGCAGTACATTCCGCTGCCTGAGCGTCCGGAGATCGACCGCTGGATCCTCAGCTCCCTGAATACTCTCATAGCGAAGGTGAAAACCAGTATGGATGATTACGAGCCCACACAGGCTGGTCGTTTTATTGAAGAATTTGTTGGTGAGCAGCTCAGTAACTGGTATGTGCGTCTCTGCCGCCGCCGGTTCTGGAAGGGGGATTATGAGCATGATAAGATCTGCGCTTACCAGACACTGTATGAGTGCCTGGAAAAGATCAGCATCCTGATGGCCCCTATATCTCCGTTCTTCAGCGACAGGTTATTCAATGCACTGAACGAGGTTACCGGACAGCGCAAAGAGAAATCCGTGCACCATGTACTTTTCCCGGTAGTGGATGAAAAGGCGGTGGACGCTTCACTGGAAGAAAGAATGAAGCTGGCGCAGGATACTTCTTCCCTGATCCTGAGCCTCAGAAAGAAAGAGAATATCAAGGTAAGGCAGCCTTTGCAGAAGGTTCTTATTCCCATTCTGAACCCTGGTATGAAAGACCAGATCCGGAAGGTGGAGGACCTCATCAAAAGCGAGGTGAACGTGAAGGAACTGCAATACCTGACCGAAGACAGTGGGTTCATCAAAAAGAAGATCAAGCCTAATTATATCGCGCTCGGTAAAAAGCTGGGTGGTAAAATGAAGGCAGTTGCGGCTGCGCTTACCAGTTTTACCCAGGATGATATCAGTCGTTTAGAAAAAGAAGGGTCAATTTCATTGTTAATTGATAGCGAACCCTTAATATTACAGGCTAATGAAGTAGACATCACCAGTGAGGATATACCCGGCTGGATGGTGGCGAACAAAGACTCTCTGACTGTAGCACTCGATATCACCGTTACCCCTGAATTGATCAGCGAAGGCAACGCCCGCGAACTGGTTAACAGAATCCAAAAGATCCGGAAAGACAACGGGTATGAACTAACGGACAGGATCATGGTTCAGTTAACTGATCACCAGGAATTGAAAGGTTCAATCGCTCAATTTAATACTTATATTTGCGCAGAAATTTTGGCAGATAAACTGGAATTAGTTCCTGAATTACCTGGTGGCACTGAAATTGAGGTGAATGATATTCCTTTAAAAGTATTTGTCAGTAAAAAAGCCTAACAGTATGGCAACCAAGAAGAAAGCAGCTAAGCCAGCAAAGAAGGCACCCGCTCCGAAAAAAGCGGCGCCGGCTAAAAAGCCTGCTGCCAAACCTGCTGCTGTCAAGAAAGCAACCAAGCCTGTTCCAAAGAAAGCAGCCAGGCCTGCACCGGCAGCCAAGTCAGCACCGGCTAAAAAAGCTGCGCCTCCCGCGGCCAAAAAGCCAGCGCCCAAACCTGCGCCTGCTCCGGTAAAAGTTGCTTCCAAACCGGAAGTGAAGAAAGCTGCCACACCAGTGAAGGCTGCCCCCGCTCCCGAAGTGAAAAAAGCCGCAGAGCCCAAAGCCGAAGTAAAAAAGCCCGAAGTAAAGAAGCAGGAGCCCGTTGCGCCCCCTCCAATTCCAAAGAAAACTGTACCCCCAGCGCCCCCTAAACCGGTTAAAGTGGTGATTCCGGAACTGAAGACGAAATCTGTTCGTAAGTATGAACCGGACTTTACCAAATCTGTATTAGATCAACCTGAAAACATACAAACGGGACCTACCATGAGATACAGCGACAGTGAATTACAAGAATTCAAAGACCTGATTCATAAGAAGCTCGAACAGGCAAAGAAAGAACTGACTTACCTGCAGGGACTAATCACCCGCAAAGATGAAATGGGTGGCGATGAGAATGAGAATCGCTATATGACCATGGAAGATGGCAGTGTTAGTATGGAGCGTGAACAACTGGCTCAGATGGCCAGCCGCCAGATCAATTATATTGATCACCTGGAGAAAGCTCTCATGCGCATCGAAAACAAAACCTACGGAATCTGCCGCGTTACAGGTAAGCTCATCGACAAAGCACGTCTGCGTGCTGTGCCCCACGCCACACTGAGCATCGAGGCAAAACAAATGATGAACAAATAGTAATTAACCTCAAAATTGTAATAAGGTATTTTAAAACATTCAGCGATCCCGGTTGCGTCAGCAGCCGGGATCGTTTTTTTATGTGACCGGGAAATAAAAAAGCCGCTTCCGGAGAAGCGGCCTGAAAGATATTCTTCAGCAATACTTATTTGAAAGCAGCTGGCACAGGTTTGTTCAGCAGGTTCTCATACCAGAACCTGGCCGCCTCATTCCTGTTATGAATGCGTTTGTTCATGCTGTTGGCACCAATGCTATGACGCTCCCCGGGATAGATCATGAGCTCAAAATGCTTGCCCAGTTCTTCCAGTTTGTCAACCAGCACCATGCTGTTCTGCATATGCACATTGTCGTCTGTAGTACCATGAACAATGCGAAGACCACCTTTGTATTTGTTGGCGTAAGTCATTACAGAAGTGTTCTTATAACCTTCTGCATTGTCTTGCGGAGTATCCATGAAACGCTCTGTGTAATGCGTATCATAGAACTGCCAGTCGGTAACCGATGCATTGGCAACACCGTAAGTATAAACATCAGCACCGTAGGTCAGCGCCATGCAGGTCATATAACCCCCAAAGCTGCCGCCTGTCATGGCGAGTTTGGAAGCATCCGCCCAGGGCTGGCTCTGCAGCCATTTGCCGGCAGCCATGAAATCTTCTATCTCATATTTGCCGAGCTGGCGATAGATATAGTTCAGGCCGTTCTTTCCAAAGTGACCGCTGGCGCGGTTGTCGATGGCAACCTGTACCAGGCCTTCCTGTGCCCACCATTGTGCAAGTCCTCCGATGGCTCTCCAGCGATCATATACAGTGCCGGCATCAGGCCCTCCATAGATGCTCACGAGAATGGGATATTTTTTGTTAGGATCGAAATTGATGGGGTATGTGATGGTGACAGGCAGCTCAAACAATCCGTCTGCAGATTTCACGCGAACCAGTTCTGTACGCGGAATCTCATATTCGTCGAATCCGGAACCTTTGGCATCACCCAGCATACGCACCAGTTTTCCTTTGCCGTCAACCAGGGCTGAGGCCGGAGGAGTGGAAAGGTTGGAATAGGTGGTAATGAAATATTTACCGCTTGGCGAAAGCTGAACCATATCATGCGAGAAGTCTCCGAAAGTCAGGCGGGTAAGGCCTTTACCGTTGAGACCAACTTTATAGAGGTCGAACCGGGCGGAATTCTCTTTACGCGCTTTGATGAACAGGGTGCCTGATTTTTCATCGAATTTCACCAGGGATGTACCCCAGAAATTACCGGTGGTGATCTGGTTTACCAGTTTACCGGTCATATCATAATGGTAGAGGTTCTGCCAGCCGTCTTTATCACTTTTGATGATGAAGCCTTTATTGTTGGAGAGAAATTCAACACGGTCGTTATCATCCAGGGTGATCCAGGTTTTCTGTGCTTCTTCATAAACGATATTCTTTGCACCGTTGGTAGTATTGATATTGTAGATCTTCAGCTGGTTCTGATCGCGGTTCATCCACTGGATCCAGAGCTGGCCACCGGGTGTCCAGTAAGGTGCACCGAAATACTGATCATCTTTTTCATTGAAGTCGGCCCATACGGTATTGCCTGAAGCGATATTCACCATACCCATCTTCACTTCAGGATTTTTATCACCTGCTTTGGGATAGCGTGTATTTTCCAGGTAACCATGTTGTCCGTCCAGCACATAGATCGGGAATACAGGTACCATGGATTCATCAAAGTGCATATAACAGATCTGTTTGCTGTCGGGGCTCCACCAGAATGCCTGGTAGTTGCTGGCTCTGCCGAGGATCTCTTCATAATATACCCAGCTCGCATAACCATTAAGGGTAGTGGTATTGCCGTCTGTGGTGAGCTGTTTTTCCTTTCTTGATACCAGGTCCTGCACGTACAGGTTATTATCTTTTTTGGTGTAGGCGATCATTTTGCCGTCGGGTGAAGCAGTAACATTGCGTCCGCCATCCACTTTGGGTTGGGGG
This sequence comes from Pseudobacter sp., assembly GCF_051955275.1. Taxonomy (NCBI): domain Bacteria; kingdom Pseudomonadati; phylum Bacteroidota; class Chitinophagia; order Chitinophagales; family Chitinophagaceae; genus Pseudobacter; species Pseudobacter sp. The sequence continues at coordinate 39,547 of NZ_JBQCGW010000294.1, forward strand.
ATACTGACGGTGCTGGTGCCGGCAGGAGCCGTATAGGGGCTGACCTTTCCGGTTTTTGCATTTACGGCAACTGTTTCAGTTTTTCCGTCTGCACTTTTCTGCACTTCAAGGTAATTGTCGTCATCTGCCCAGCCTCTGATGGCAGGTAATGGCTTGCTGATATTGGCGGGGAGATTGTTCCTTAGCAGTTGATCTGCCGTGAACTGTTTTTTTTGCGCTGCTGCGGGGAATGACATGGTCATGAGCAGTAAACATGCAGCAGCAGAGAGCATTCTCTTCATCATGAAAAATTTGATTAAGGGGTGAATGTACGAAAAGGCGGCACAATAATCACCTGGATCTTATAAATGGACAACCTGTGTTGTACAATTGAAAATTTGAAGTATCTTCCACAGGTTCACCCAAAACAAACTAAAAACCGGCATGTTACTCAAGTACTTAAAAGCCTCCTTCGCCCGCAAGAAAGCGCGGAGATTCTTCAGGGAGTATCCCTATGAAATCAATAAGTTTTCTCTTTCCAAAGAAGGGCCCATCGAATTTGCCAACTGGAAGAATCCGTTGGTGGCGCATATCGAAATCACCCAATCCCAGGTGAATTTCTTTGCACAGTTTATTACGCGTGGCAGCCTGGCGATAGATATCGGCGGCAATGTGGGAGATACCACCGTGCCCATGGCGCTGGCTGCCGGCAAAGAAGGTTTGGTACTGGCTTTCGATCCCAATCCACATGTATACAAAATACTGGAGATCAATGCCGGTCTGAACAAGCAGAATACCAATATTGTTCCGCTGCCTTACGCTATCACTGAACAGGATGGAGAGTTCTTTTACTCTTCTTCCGAAGCCAGCTTCAGCAATGGCGGCATCACAGAAGAGCAGAGCAGCAAACACGGAGCTTATCAGCTGAAGCAGAAAATTCAGGGTGTAAACCTGGAGAAACTGCTGGATGCTAAATACAGTAACTGGATCGGTAAGCTCACTTTCATCAAGATCGATACGGAAGGTTACGATAAGGAGATCATCAAATCAATCAGCAGCCTGCTGCAGCGTTGTAAGCCTGTAGTGGTGGCAGAATGTTTTGGAGAGCTCACTGCCGCAGAGCGTGCAGAACTGTACGAGCTTTTAGTAGCTAAAGGTTACGAACTGTTCTATTTCGGGGATTTTGAAGAAGGTACCAAAGTGGAGCCAATTCTCAGTGCTGACGATATGAACAGGTGGAAGCATTTCAACTTCTACGCTAAGGTGGCCAGGTAGTCACTTTCAACAAATATTTCCGGATCTGCTGCGAAAGCGGCAGGTCCGTTTTTTTTGTTCATGCTGCTGAAAGTGGTATCTGTCAGCAGCCTGTGCATCACAGGATCAGTCTTCCCTGCCCTGTACCCCATCAATTGTTCACTCAGGTTGAAGGCTCCAGCCGGTATTCCCGCAGGCGTATAACCGAAACATTTTTTGAACTCTTTAATGAAATGGGCCTGGTCAAAATAATTGCATTCATAAACGATCTCCTGCCAGTCTGTTTCTTTCAGTACAATGCATTGGCGGTAGGCATGATTGATGCGCAGCATCCGGCTGAATGACTTGGGGCTAACGCCGATGATATCCCTGAACTGCGCTTCCAGCGTGCGTTGCGGGATATTGAAATCGTTACAGATATCGTCGATATAATTACGCCCATTTACCTGCTTCATCTTCTTCACGATACCTGAGAGCCTTGCAGTGGAAGCAGCCAGCTTTTCAGATATGGAATGCCGTCTGGCGGCAAACAGGTTGAGCAGCCAATGTTCCATGGTGGCTATCACGCTTCTGGGATCACTGTTGCAGTCAGCCAGCTGCTGATAAATATTGTTACACGGAAGAAAATCTGACAATTCTGTGAATTGATCTGTGAACCTGTTCATCGGCTGTGAAAAGAAATGTACGGGGCCAATGGGCCTGAACACCGCATAAATGGCGGAATAAGCTCCTGATTGCAGGGGTCTGTACTGTTTCAACTGACCGGTAAAGTTGAGTTTGGGCGTGAATTGTACACTGGTTTTGATATCCTTTGTTTCCGGTGAGTGTCCAAGTGTGTAAGCAAGGGCTGTACATCCTGTTGGATGCTGATCTATCAGCAGGCTTTTTTCCTGACTGGCAGTTTTTAAAAATACATAACTGTGAATATAGGGTTGCAGTGTAGGACAGGGACGGATATAGAAAGTACGCATCAAGGTTAGTTTTTCATGGGATGGCATAAACATAACGTGCGAACATTGAGTATGGTATGGGTGAATCGTGAAATTTACCAGCTGAACAGAAAAAAATCGTGTATGGGTAGCTGATATGAAATGAATCCGTAATGTGAAAGCCGCGGTGTGGAAATCAGTTGTTCTGCCGGCAGCCGGTTTAAGTATGGTCATTTGATATTTGTCAACATGTAGCCTTCTTGCGCATTTTTACAATACAATCCCTTTTACGTTGATTTCTTTTGCAACAAATTTATATTCAATGAAAAGAACCCTACTGCCCTTACTGGCCGCCGTATTTTTCTTCGGTAGCTGTAAGAAGGATAATGACAAGAAAGATTTTATCCAGTTACAAAAGATCGAAAACGGAGAGGAAGCATTCAATTTCCAGTACAATGAACAGCATCAGCTGAGCCGCTATGAGGTACTGAGGACCTTCGAAGATGGGGGGACGCCTACACTCTATCGTTATGCTATTATCAGCTATGAGAATAATATTCCTGTAAGCGCTGATCTGTACAGGAAAGGAGAAACTACTGATTTCTACCGCAGGTCACAGGTTTTGTTACATTATAACAGCCAGAACAGGATCGCTTATACCGTTAAGAAATACTACAATGAAAACGGTACTTACCAGGAAGGTAATAACGATACCGTTGATTATGCTTTCAATGCAGACAGCAGGCTGGCCAGCATCAAGTATCGCGGCGACAATTCTCCCTGGACTTTCTCTTATGACGCACAGGGAAATATCAAGCTCGATCCACAAACTTATTCCGAGCCTAACTACACAGACCAGAGCAGCTATGAATTCAAGTATGACAATGGTGTGAATCCATTATCTGTAAACGGGGTTGGGCTTACCATCTTTGCATTGTATGAAGACGATGATTTTGAGATCAACCAGTTGTTGTCTGTAAATAATGCTACATACAACAAAACTGTTTATACCTACACTTACAAAAATGGTGAGACCACCAATGTAGATAAGTATACCGATATTTACCAGTTTGCCAATACTTATGATGAGAATGGCGGACTGAAAGAAGTGGGTGTTACTTACAATTTTGAATATAGCAGAAACGGATCAGTAGAGGACACTCAGAATAGTCAGCGAACAGCAAAGATCACCTGTGTGAAAAAGCAGTATTAATATTGCTTTTTCATAAAAGAAACCGGCTGTTCACGAAGGAACAGCCGGTTTCTTTTTATGATGGATCATCTTATTTCACTTCCTGCATCTTCACCAGTTTGTGGTAGAAGCCTTCAATGGCAATCAGCTGGTCGTGCGTGCCACGTTCAACGATCTGACCACGCTGGAGCACAATGATCTCGTCTGCATGACGGATGGTACTGAGCCTGTGTGCTATCACAATGCTGGTCCTGTTGGCCATCATCTTGTTGATGGCGTCCTGCACCAGTCTTTCGCTTTCGGTATCCAGTGAAGAAGTGGCTTCATCCAGGATGAGGATGGGAGGGTTCTTCAATACTGCGCGTGCGATGGTGACCCTTTGTCTTTCGCCGCCACTCAGCTTGCTGCCGCGGTCACCGATATTGGTTTCGTATTGATCGTCTTTTTTGGAGATGAAATCATGGGCATTGGCAATTCCTGCTGCCTGCTCGATGTCTTCCTTTGTTGCATTGGGGCTGCCAAGTGCGATATTGCTGGCGATGGTATCATTGAACAGGATGGGCTCCTGTGTTACGATGCCGATCTGATCGCGCAGGGAAGTGAGTGAATAATCTTTGATATTCACGCCATCGATCAGTAATTCGCCGCTGCTCACATCGTGGAAGCGTGGCACCAGGTCGGCCAGGGTTGATTTACCGGCGCCTGAAGAGCCCACCAGTGCAATGGTTTTGCCTTTGCCGATGGTGAGATTGATATTGTCGAGGATGGTTACATCTTCGTATTTGAAGCTTACATTTTTGAACTCGATATGGTTGTTGAATGTGGTAAGCGGAATGGCTTTGGGAGACTCTTCCACTACAACCGGCGCTTTCAGGATCTCTTCAATACGTGCAATCGCCGCACTGCCTTTCTGAACGTTATAGAATGCAGTGGATAAGGATTTCGCGGGATTAATGATCTGCGTAAAGAAAACGATGTACGTGATAAAAGCACCTGCAGTAAGACCATACTGATCACTCAATACCCAGCCACCGCCGATCCAGAGCAGGGCGCTGAGCACCAGTACTCCCATGAATTCAGAAAGAGGCGAAGCGAGGTCTTTACGGAAAGCCATCTTTACGCGGAGGTTATGCAGCAGGTTGCTGGACTTCAGGAAACGGCTGTTCAGTAATTTCTCAGCATTGAAAGATTTCACAACCCTTAGCCCTGTAATGGTTTCATCCAGCACGGACAGGATGAGGCCCTGTTGTTCCTGCGCCTGGTTGGATTGTTTCTTCAGCTTGCGGCTGATGCGGCCGATGATGAAACCTGTGATTGGCAGCAGTACAACCACTACCAGGCTAAGCATCGGGCTGAGGAAGATAAGACAGAACAGGATGATGATGATATTCAAAGGATCGCGGATCAGGCCTTCCAGTGTACCGATGATGCTCCATTCGATCTCGTTCATATCGTTGCTCATGCGGCTCATGATATCGCCTTTGCGTTGCTCGGTGAAAAAGCCGATAGGCAGCTTCAGCACTTTGGCATACATATCGTCCCTGAGTTGCGTCATCACCCGGTTCCTTAACGGGATCATGATCCTGTAGGAGAGATACAGGAAGAGATTCTTTAAAAGTATCGCTGTGATTACGGTGATACAGATAGCTGCAAGGGCAGCGGTCTTGTCGTAAGTATCAATAAGTTTGGTAAGCCCGTATTTCAGCAGGAGAATGATATATTTTGAACTGAACTCTGCTTCCGGCAAAACTCTAACGCCTTCTTCCTGTCCGAACAGGAGTTGCAGGAAGGGGGCCAGCATGGCCAGGGACACCAGTGAGAATATGATGGATAACAGGATAAAAATCAGATACAACAGAATCTTGCCCTTCTGGTTCCGGAGGTAAAAGAGAATCGTGGAAAATCGCTTCATGGATTAAAATATAGATAAACAGCGCAAAGTAACTAATTTTACAACGATTAATCCGTTAAAGGAATGCAAGAAGGTAAAAGACAAAAACAGATAGCGGGCCTCCTGAACGAGGAATTGAACGATATTTTTCACAGGCTTGGCCTGAGTATGCTCGATGGGGGCATGGTTTCCATTTCCGGGGTGAAGCTGACCCCCGACCTGCTGGAAGCCCGGATCTACCTGAGCTTCTTCCAGGTAAAGGATGCCAAAACCGCCCTGAAAAAGGTGGAAGACAGGGCCTGGGAGATCAAGAAAGAGTTGACCAGCCGGGTGGCAAAGCAACTGCGCAGAATGCCTGAACTGAGGTTCTTCAGCGATGATACTCTTGACCACGTGTTTAAAATGGAGGATCTTTTCCGCCAGATAAAAAAAGACGAAGAAGGAAACGCCGGGGAGCAATAGGCTCATCCCATCATTTATATAAACCCTTTGAATGAATTTTCTTTTCGCCTGGCGCTATTTCAAAGCAAAGAAATCAACCAATGCCATCAATGTGATTGCCTGGGTAAGCATGATTGCCATCATGTGTATCACCTTTGCTTTCATTGTGGTGCTGAGCGTGTTCAATGGTTTTGAAGGGCTGGTGAAGAGTTTGTATTCATCTTTCTATACTGATATCCGCATTTCTGCCGCCAAAGGAAAGGTGATCACGCTCACGCCGGATCAACTGAAACAGCTGCGAAGCAATCCGCAGGTGGCCCATTACTCCCTGATGGCAGAAGAAAAGACGTTGCTGCTGAATGACGGCATCCAGGTGATTGCAGATGTAAAGGGGGTAGACAGTAATTACAAGTATGTATCGGGCGTAGCCGAAAAAGTGTATCGTGGCAGCTTCCTCACCGGGAATGACGATTTCCCCACGCTGGTGCTGGGCAATGGCGTGGAAAACGCACTGGGCGTGGAAGCCGATAAAAATGTATTTCCACTTACCGTGTATCTTTTTCAGCGTGGTGCAACTATCAATACTACAGATCCCTACAGAAGCTTCGCAGGCTCCAATATAAATACGGCTGGCACTTTTATGATTCAGGCCGATATCGATAACAAGTTTGCCATCACCAACCTGGCCTTCATGAAGCGCATGATGAACCTGGGGGCCGATGAGTACAGCGCTGTGGAAATTGCGCTGGTGGATGGCCGTAAGGCGGATCAGGTCAAGGCATCGCTGCAAACCCTTTTTGGAGCGAAATACAGAATTGAAACCAAGTATGAACAGAACAAAAGCCTGTATAGTGTAATGACGATGGAAAAATGGGCTACCTACGGCATCCTCACACTGATGCTGATCGTAGCTGCATTCACCATGATCGGAGGCCTTACCATGCTGGTGCTGGAAAAGCAGAAAGATATCCAGGCGCTGAAAGCCATGGGGGCAGATAACAGGCTGATCCAGAAAATATTCCTCAGTGAAGGCCTCCTGCTGGCCGGCCTGGGCGCCGCAGCTGGTATTGTGCTGGCGCTGATCTTCTGCTGGGCCCAGGTGAAATTCAAGCTGATCCCGCTGGAAGGCGGCACTTTCCTGATCGATTACTATCCCGTAAAGATCCTGCCGGAAGATTTCATCCTGATCCTGATCACGGTGATTTTTGTGGCAGTGCTGGCTTCGTGGTTCCCTTCCCGTAAGGCGGCGCTGCAGCCGATAGAACTCAAGACCTGATAACCTTCCCGATAGATGAAGTTCAAACCCCTGATCCGCGACGAAGTATTTACATGAACTCAAAGAGATAATGATAGAATTATTCAATGGCCAACCATTGGAATGCTGATCTTACCGGCATAAAAAAATCCCGGCGATTAGCCGGGATCTGTATGAATGAATTGTGATCATTTCTTAGTAATCTCCGAGTGTTTCGGGAAGTTGGGCCAGGGCCTTTGCCAGTTGCTCGTCGTTAGGGGCGATGCCATGCCATTCGTGTGAGCCTTGCATGAAGTCAACACCTGCACCCATAGCCGTTTTCATGAGAATAACGATGGGTTTTCCTTTTCCAACGAATGTTTTGGCCTGTTCCAGGGCGGCAACCACTTTGTCAACATCATTACCTTCATTGAGATGGATCACTTCCCATCCGAATGCCTGGAATTTGGCGCCGAGATCGCCCAGTTTCATCACCACATCCGTAGGTCCGTCGATTTGTTGTCCATTCCAATCTACAGTAGCGATCAGGTTATCTACTTTTTTATGGGCAGCGAACATGATGGCTTCCCAGTTCTGGCCTTCATCAAGCTCACCGTCACCTGTAAGTGCAAATACCAGGTTCTTTTCTCCGTTGAGTTTCTTTGTGAGTGCGGCTCCTATTGAAACACTGAGTCCCTGACCGAGGGAACCGGATGCCATACGGATACCGGGAAGGTGCTCGTGAGTGGCGGGGTGGCCCTGGAGACGGGAGTTCAGCTTGCGGAAGGTGGCAAGTTCTTTGATATCAAAATACCCGGATCTGGCCAGGGTGGAGTAGAAAACCGGGCTGATATGTCCGTTAGACAGGAAGAAGACATCTTCATTGGTTGCGTTCATATTGAACGCCGGATTGTGTTGCATTACTTTGAAATATAACGCAGTAAAGTAGTCGGCGCAACCAAGGGAACCACCGGGGTGTCCGCTTTGGGAACCATGAACCATTCTGACAATATCCCTTCGGATCTGTGAGGCGATGTCTTTTAATGCTGGCATAAACAGTTCTTTAAAATGTGGTGGCAAAACTACAAGAAATTGTAGACCAACTGATGAACTCTATCAAACTTTTCTTTATTTTTGCTCTCCAATTGCCCGCCTTAAACAATAAAGTTGCCTGAATTGAAGTTCATTATAGCGAAAGTGCTGTAGTTTGGAACTTGGCATCGATTTTGCCCCAACCGGCCAGATTAGCAGCACGTAGATATTATAAAGACAAATATTTAGGAAACCAAAACCAGGGCTGATGTTTGATGTATTACTTTCTATAGCTATATCTTTTACTGTCACATTTCTAGCTATCCCTGTAATTATTACAGTGGCCGAAAGAAAGAAACTGTACGACATACCGGATGAGCGCAAGGTGCATCACACGCCAATTCCTTCACTGGGTGGTTTGGGTATTTTTGCCGGCTTCATTCTTGCCTGTCTGATCTCCATTCAATTTCAGAAATCAACCGAGATGCAGTATTTCCTGGCTGCAGCCTTTGTTATATTTTTCCTCGGTCTGAAAGATGATATCCTGGTTATTTCCCCTATCAAAAAATTCATTGGTCAGGTGCTTGCTGCATTCCTGATCGTTTATAAAGGAGGCGTACAACTCTCCAGCATGCATGGTTTCATGGGAATCCATGAACTGCCTGAATCTTTCAGCCTGCTGCTGACCTACCTCACGGTGATCGTTATCATCAATGCTTTCAACCTCATTGACGGTATCGACGGACTGGCGGGTAGCCTGGGTTTGATGACTTCCATCATTTTCGGCTTCTATTTCTTACAGAATAACATGACCGGTTATGCGATCCTGGCCTTTTCCCTGGCCGGCAGCGTGGCGGCCTTCCTCATCTTCAATTTCCAGCCCGCAAAAATATTCATGGGGGATACGGGATCGCTGATGATAGGGCTGATCACTTCCATACTGGCCGTAAAATTCATTGACGCAGCCAATGCTACCGATGTGGCCTACCCGCTGATAGCATCGCCTGCCATAGCATTTACCATCATGATGATCCCTTTGCTGGATACATTAAGAGTATTTGCTATCCGTATCTTCAACCGCCGTTCCCCGTTCAGCCCTGACAGGAACCATATTCACCACCTGTTGTTAGACAGGGGCCTTTCTCACCGTAATATCACGCTGAGCCTGGTTGCCGTGAATCTCCTGTTCATTGTAGCTGCTTATGGTATGCGCAACTATGGTTGTACCTGGATCATCCTTGGAGTGGTTGCTTTCTTTTTCTCCGGCATTGCCGCCCTGTACTACACCCGTCCTCAGCCCCGCCTCTTTGTGGCCAGGTCTTTGGAAAAGGATATCAAGGAGAAAGGAACCACCAAGATCGTTCCCCTTACCAAGGATACCATTCTCGAACACAAGAATTGAGTCCCTTCACATAAATCTAAAGGGTCTTTTACGTTCTTATGAATTGTAAAAGACCCTGATTTATTAAAATCTCATCCGTTCTCTGTGCAAATTTTCTGATTTGACGTAGGTTTGCAACGCACTTAATTCATACAAATATGTCAGACGAGTTAATAACCATCCAGGACCATGCTGAAGAAGCCATGGATAAGGCCATTAATCACCTTGAAGCCGAATTGATCAAAGTACGTGCAGGAAAGGCCAACCCTAACCTGGTAGAAGGTATAGTTGTTGATTACTACGGAACCCCCACACCTATCAGCCAGGTGGGAAATATAACTGTGGCAGATGCCAGAACGCTGGCCATTCAGCCCTGGGAAAGGAATATGCTTCAGCCGATCGAGCGCGCTATCATCAACGCCAATATTGGTGTTACGCCCCAGAACGATGGTATGATCATCCGCCTCTTTATGCCGCCACTCACTGAAGAACGCCGTAAAGAACTGGTGAAACGTGCACAGGGAGAAGGGGAAAATTCAAAAGTTGCCATCCGCAATATCCGCAGGGATGGTATCGAAAAGATCAAGAAACTGCAGAAGAACGGCCTGAGCGAAGATATTTGTAAAGATGCCGAGAAGAATGTACAGGACCTCACAGACAAATACATCGCGCTGGTGGATAAACACCTTACTGCAAAGGAAAAAGAGATCATGACTGTTTAACAACAGCCACGCATAAATTATGGAAGGCTGTCTCTAAGGGACAGCCTTCTTTTTTATACGCTCTCAACAAATAGGTACATCAGCAATTCCTGAAAATGATCTACCTTAAATATCTCAAAAGCAGCTATGGGAAAAACTTTACTATCATCCATCAGTACCCGCGCTCCGAAAGAGTTGGATAAGGCGGCCACCAAGGCCAAGACCACGGCCATTCTGCAGAAGCTGAATGAACTGCAGAATCTTCTCTATGCAGAATCAAAACATGCTATCCTCGTTGTGATACAGGGCATGGATGCAAGCGGAAAGGACGGTGTGATCCGCAATGTATTCGGGCAACTCAACCCGCAGGGAGTTACGGTAAAGAGTTTTAAAGTGCCTACTGCTGAAGAGCTTTCACACGACTTCCTCTGGCGTGTGCACAATGCCGCTCCGGCCAAAGGCATGATTCAGATCTTCAACCGCTCCCAGTATGAAGATATCCTGGTGACCCGCGTTCATGGGATCATTGACGATGCTATCGCTAAAAAACGCATGAAAGCCATCAATGATTTTGAGCAACTGCTCACGGAGCACAACAGCACCAGTATCCTGAAATTCTATCTCCATGTATCTCCTGAAGAACAACAGCAGCGCCTCAAAGAACGCCTGGATGATCCGGCCAAACAATGGAAGTACAACGCCAATGATTTTGAGGAAGCGAAGAAGTGGGACGACTATATGCGTATGTATGAAGATGCCTTCCAGCATTGCAACGATGTACCCTGGACGATTGTGCCTGCTGATCAGAACTGGTACAAGGAATACCTGATTGCCAGTACCCTGCTTGAAACATTGCAGCGCCTGAACATGAAATTTCCCGGTTTGAAGAAAGACTGAACAAGCCCTGCCGTCTAACCGAAATCCACAAGGTGGAAATCAATATATGGCTTACAATTATATATTATATAGTTTTGCCATGGTTGCATTATTCAATTAAAAATCTATCTATATGGGAATGCTTAAAGAATTTAAGAATTTTGCACTGAAAGGCAATGTAGTGGACCTTGCAGTTGCTGTAATTATCGGTGGCGCTTTCGGAACCATCGTTTCCTCCCTTGTTGACGATGTGATCACCCCACTGCTGCTCACACCTGCGTTGAAGTTTGCCAATGCTGAAAATATCGACAAGCTTACATGGGGCGCAGTGCATTACGGAAAATTCCTCTCCGCTGTTATCAAGTTCATCATTATTGCATGGATATTATTCCTGCTGGTCCGTGGTATGAAAAAGCTCACAGACAAAAAAGATGAAACACCGGCAGCACCTCCTGCTCCTACAGCAACAGAGAAATTACTCATGGAGATCAGGGATGAGCTGAAGAAAAAGTAACTAACCCTCATTAATATTCGATTATGCGAAAACTCTTGCTCTTAGGCGCATTCAGTTTGTCATTGTATAGCGTGAAAGCCCAGGACCCGGGCGTAAAGGAAATGAAATCCACTTCTGAAAAAACGGTGGCCATCGATACCTCTCACAAAAGCGGATGGAGAAAAGGTGGCATCTTTTCCCTTAATGTTGGCCAGGGAAGCAGTAAAAACTGGGCGGCAGGCGCCGAGAAATTCTCTTTCTCCACAGCAGCGGGCCTCAGTCTCTTTGCCAATTACAGGGATGGTAAATTCTACTGGAACAATAACCTCGATCTCGGTTATGCCATTGTGAACACCACATCACTTGGTAACCGTAAAACAGATGATAAGATCGATTACTTCACCAAACTGGGCCATGACCTCACCAAAACCCTGAGTCTTTCAGGTGTTGTAAACTTCAGGTCGCAGTTCACTAATGGGTACGATTATACCTATCTCGGAAAGGATACTTACAAGCGCAGGACTTCCTCCTTCATGGCGCCGGGCTACCTGATTGTGGCGCCGGGTCTGGACTGGCACCCTGTTCCCTATTTCAGCCTGTTCGTTTCTCCAATTTCAGCGCGTATGGTATTTGTGACCAGCCCCTGGAGCTATTATTTTCCGGATGGCGTGATCCCGGTGGATGACGGCGGCGGCTTTGAAAAGCCCCTGGCTACCCTCTACGGCGTTGATCCGGGCCAGAAAGTAAGAGCTGAAATGGGCGGTTTTGCCTCAGCCAACTTTGCCAAGGAGATCATGAAGAACGTAACCATCAAAAGCCGTCTCGATCTCTATTCCAACTATCTGAGTACCTACCGCTATACACCTACCGGTCCCCGCCAGGTATTGAAAGAAAAGCTGGAGGCCAAGCCTCAGAACGTGGACGTATTCTGGACCAACCTTATTTCCATGAAGGTCAATAGATTCCTGAATGTTACGTATAACTTTGACCTCATATATGATGATGATGTAAGGCAGTTCGGTCCGGAAAACACTTCGGCCGGAACCCAGATCAGATCATTGCTCAGTGTGGGTTTTTCAGCAAAATTCTAAACAGGATATTTCATACATTTGTCGCCTGCCGTTTCCGCAAGGAGCAGCAGGCGGCTTTATTTCCGGGGGTGCAGCCCGTGCGTGATCCTGAAAGGCAGGCTGGCATTCCGGAAGATTCCAAATTACCAGTATGGCAAATCAGTCTTCGTACCAGATCCGTCTTCCCCAGTTTGAGGGGCCATTTGACCTTCTGCTCTTCTTTATTGAGCGGGACGAGCTGGACATTTATAATATTCCCATCACCAATATCATCAAGGACTTCCTGGCCTATATCCATAGCCAGGAGAAACTCAATATAGAACTGAGTAGTGAGTTCATTCTCTTTGTGAGCACCCTCATGCGGATCAAGGCAAAAATGTTGCTGCCCCGCAAGGAAGTGGATGCCCAGGGCAATGAGATCGATCCCCGCCAGGAACTGGTTGACAAGATCCTTGAATACAAACGCTTCAAGGAAGCTGCCATTCAGATGGCTGAACTGGAAGCTACACGTATGCTGATGGTGCGCCGGGGTAACCTCGCCAAAGAATTGTCCACCATCGGTGAAGTATCCGGTGAAGGCACGGAGATCCAGACCATCACGCTCTTCAAACTCATGAAGACCTTCGAGCGGGTGATGAAAAGGCTGGAGCAGCGCAACAATAAACCCGTTCACACGGTGGTGCGCTACAATTACACCATGGAAGAGAGCCGGGAGTACATGGTGAACACCTTGCGAAAAAACAAAACTGTTCCATTTGAGCGGATCTTCAACAGAGCCAATGACCGTATACAGGCTATCTTTCTTTTCCTGAGTATGCTGGAGTTGGTACAGCTGAAATATCTCACCATCATGGTGGGCGAAGGCAGAAATAATTTCATTGTTGAATACAATGAGAACAGGGAGGAAGATGAGTTCGGGTTGGATGGGTTACCGAATGGAATTGCATTTAAGAATGATGGGGACGATGATGGGGCTGACCTGTTGGGAGATGATGATGAATATGAAGAGGATGATTTTGAAGATGAAGAAGAAGAAAATGAAGAAGAGAATGAAGTAAGTGAAGAAGGTGAGAGCAGCGATGGTGCAGAGGAGAATGATGAAGAAAGTGATGACGAAGATGAAGAGGAAGGTGACGAAGATAAAGAGGATGATGATGACGAGGAAGAAGAGGAGGATGACGAAGATGAAGAGGAATCCGATACTGAAAAAGAGAAATAATTCAATACACATAAGAGGGTGGCTCAAAATGAATTGAGCCACCCTCTTATATTTTACAGTTCTGACCAGGTTGTAACAGCAATGGCGAAGACCGTTTTATCTACTGCTCATCATTTTTATTTAATATTGTAGCTGACACCTTTCAACTCTGCTTTTATTGATTACTGACCAGCTATACCACGACCGGGAATTATTCCAGCGCATTGCACTGGGGGATGAGGATGCATTCCGCACATTGTTCCATCACTACAATAAAACACTGCTGCCTTTCGTGGTAAAGCTTGTATCACCATTGCATGACCCAGCTGAAATTTTACAGGAAGTGTTCCTGCGCCTGTGGAAGCACCGCCAAAAACTGGCGGATGTAGACAATCCCAAAGCATATATTGTCCGCATAGTTTCCAATGAAGCCGCCACCTATATGCAGAAACTGGCCAGACAAAACCGTCTGATGGAAAAAGCCATTCAGCACCATGGCCAGGAGCCGCTGACGCCTGAACAGCATATTGCGCTCAAGGAAACTGCCCGGCTGGTGACCGATGCGGTAGAACAGCTTACCCCGGCCTGCCGCCAGGTGTATGTGCTGAGCCGGGAGGAACAACTTTCCCTGCCACAGATCGCTGAAAAATTACAACTGAGCGAGAGCACTGTCAAGAACCAGCTGGTGAAGGCTTTGAAAGATATCCGGGTGTATATCCGGAAAAACGGACTGTCCACTTTTCTATCCTTTCCAATCATTCTATAAAATATTTCCGGAAGCTTTAGTCCTGAATCAAAAAACTCCGGTCTTGTAATTACCGGCCTTATCTAATACCCATAACAACGATTGCCATTAAAAAACAGCAATGGAGAATTCAAGGATTGTCTATTTAGTGACCGGCTACCTCAACAATACTTTGACGGGGCTTGAAATTGACGAATTGCAGCTCATTTTATTGAATGAAGAAGAGAGTGAAACGGTAGCAGCAGCATTCAGGGAGATCATGTTGCAAATGCCTGTTGATATGGGTTATCAGGCTGATCAATGGGAGTCGCTGGCTGACAGGATCCTTGCTCAGTCTACTGTGGAAACACCTGTAATAACTATGCAGCCAGGTGGTAAGAGGCGCATCTATTGGGCTGCTGCTGCGGTGGTTATGGCAGTGATAATAGCCGGTACCTGGTATGCTACAAGGAACAGGCTGGAAACAATAACGCTGGCCAAAACAGAACCAGAAGAAATACAGCCCGGCATGCAGGGAGCTTTGCTCACACTGGCCGATGGATCACAGGTATTGCTGGACACCATTCAGAACGGAGTGGTAGCCCTGCAGGGTGGTGCTACCGCAAAGGTGGTGAATGGCGCTCTGATCTATGAAGGGAAAGGAGAAGCTGTTTACAATACCATGAGCACACCCAAAGGCCGTCAGTTTCAAATGACACTTCCCGACGGTACGCAGGTATGGCTGAATGCGGCGAGTACTATCCGTTATCCAACAGTATTCACAGGCAATGAGAGAAGGGTGGAAGTTTCAGGTGAAACTTATTTTGAAGTGGCCCGGAATTCCAGAATGCCTTTCAGGGTTAGTGTGAACAATGGGGCAGACATCGAGGTACTTGGAACTCATTTCAATATCAATAGTTATAGCAATGAGAACAGCGTCAATGCCACACTGCTGCAGGGTTCCATCAGGGTGAAAAAGGGAGATGAAGCAGTGGTGATCAAACCCGGAGAACAGGCCCGTATGCAAAGCAGCATCCGTGTGGAGAAAGAAGTGGACCTGGAACAGGTAGTGGCATGGAAAAATGGACTTTTCAATTTCAATGGCTTGAAACTGGAAGAAGTGATGCGTCAGATTGAAAGATGGTATGGAATTGAAGTGGTATACGAAAAAGGAATTCCCAAAATCCCCGTAGTTGGTGAGATGTCGAAGGATATTCCACTTAACGGACTGATGATAGTACTTGAAAAACTGGATATACACTACAGGCTGGAAGGAAGAAAGCTTATCATCCTGCCTTAAAGCATTGAATCTTATCCCATAAAACAGCAGTTTCTAATTAAAACTAAAATAGTACATCGCTGACCGGCAAAACAAAACCGGAAGTGGGCGAACACTTCCGGCAGATAGTTGGCCGATCCAAAATGGTGTGAGTACCAATTTTAAACAACCAAAACTGTTCACAATTTATGCAAAAAACTGCTATGGGTGGCTGGAATGCCCGGGGCTCTGCATTCCTGCTATCGGCTCAAATGCTGAGAATTATGCGTATGCTTACTTTCTTTCTCTTCGTTGCTCTGCTTTCTGTGCATGCCGAAAGTCCCGCGCAGAGCATTACGATGTCTGTAAAGAACACCCCTCTGAAACAGGTTTTCTCTATCATCAAAAAACAAACAGGTTATGTGGTGCTCTACAATGAGCAGATCCTCTCTGCCGCCAGGCCTGTTTCTATCAATGCCCAGGATATGCCGCTGGCTGAATTTCTTGGCGCCGTTCTGAAGAATCAATCCATCGACTACACTATACAGGGCAAAACGATCGTGCTCTCCCGCATACCTGTTACCCGTTTTGGTGATCCTGCACCTGAACCCGGTTTTCAGCCCGGCGAAATGCAAACGCCTGTTAAGATCCGTATCACGGACTCTTCTGGCGCGCCGCTGGCGGGAGCCTCCGTGTCTGTCAGAGGTAGTAAGATATCCGGCGTTACAGATGCTGATGGGATCGTGAGCCTGAATGTGAAATCTGGCGAAGTGCTGGTGATCACATTTGTTGGTCATGAATCCCGGACTGTAATTGTTTCGCCTGCACAATATGCAGCACGCAGAATTACTGTTGCGATGACAAGAACCAATAGCGAACTCTCTGTTGTGGAAGTATCATTAAGCACGGGGTATCAAAAGATCCCCACTTACCAGATGACGGGTGCTGCCTCTGTGATGTCTGAAAAAGATTATCAGCAACGCGTGGCTGTTACCGGTAATTTCCTGGAAAGCCTTGAAGGTAAAGTTCCCGGTCTCGTATACAACGGTCAAACAGGTGAGCTCACCATCCGCGGTGTGTCTACATTTGATGCGGTGAAGAAACCATTGATCGTACTGGATGGATTTCCTACAGAAATAGACCTGCGTACTATCAATCCTTTGGATATCGTATCTGTCAGCGTACTGCGCGATGCGGCAGCTGCCTCCATCTATGGAGTAAGGGCCAGCAATGGGGTGATTGTTGTGGAAACCCGCCGCGGCAAATCCGGCAAGCCGGTATTCAATGTGCGCGCCACGCAAGCCTTTCAGCCCAAACCGGATTTTGGTTACCTGAAATATGCTCCCGCCAGCGAATTTGTGCAGTTACAGAAAGAGAATTTCAATATCGCTAAAACATCTTTTCTCCTGTATGACTGGGGCTATTATAAAATGAACCCGGTTGAGCAGATCATGTTCGGCATGACGCAGTTGTCTGTTTCCAATCCGCTGCTCACTGAGGCGCAGGCAGACGCAAAACTGGCCGCACTCGGTAATTATGACAATCTCAAAGATTACGAGAAGTTATTCTATCAGCATCGCCAGACCACCAATCTCAATGTGGATGTAAGTGGAGGTAACGATAAAAGCACCTACATGATGGGGGTGAACTATATCGGCGAAACACCCGTGAACCGGAGGTCTGAGAACAAGCAGATCATCCTCAACCTTGCCAATACTTTCAAATTCACCGATTGGCTGAAATTCGATTTCAGGGGAACCTATCTTAATGTCAAAGATGTTTCCGGTAACACACCTTCTTACCAGGATTTCTTTCCCTATGAGCGTTTTGCAGATGAGAACGGAAATGCGCTGCCAGTAGCGCTTGATCCGGGCCGCGATTATATCTCAAGAGTGATCACCAGACAAAAGAACGACGCCCTGATGGCTGCCGGGTTGTATGATCAGTTCTATTATCCTTTGAAAGAACTGTACGGGAACACCAATACCACCAAAGGTTCATCCACCCGTTTCCAGGGAAGGTTCAATGTGAAATTGACCAACTGGCTGAATGTAGATCTGGGCGGCAACTACGAGAATCAGAGTTCCATCCTGGATCAGTTACATACGGAGGATGCATTCAATACCCGTGTAATGGTCTCCAATATGGCTTTGAAAGATGCCGTTACCGGACAGGCATTATTTACGAATATGCCTAAAGGTGATATCCTGGAGAAAACAAACCAGCGCATCACCAATTATACAGCCAGGATGCAGCTGAACCTCGGTCAGCGTTTTGGTGATCATGAAATCTCCGGTATCCTGGGTATTGAGAGAAAGCAAACACTCACGCAGGCATATAAAACTACTTTCTTTGGATATGACGATCAGACTTTGATCAGTAAGCCCATCAACATGAGTGTACTGAATGCCACAAATCAGCCTGCATTTGATGAGCTTGGATTCGGAGCAAGCTTCAATAGCACCAATTATTTCAACGAAAAGGAAATCGATAACAGGTTCATGTCTTATTATGGCCAGGGCACTTATATCTTCCGGGGCAAATATGTACTGACAGGTAGTTTCAGGATCGATCAGACGAACCTGTTTGGTGTTGCTCCTAAATACAAGTACAAGCCACTCTGGTCCGCCGGTGTGAACTGGAGATTGAGTGAAGAAGATTTTGCAAAAAACTGGAACTGGGCCAAAAACCTGCAACTCCGTGCTGCTACAGGTTTCAACGGAAACGTGCCCAGCAGCAATAACGGTGCATTCCTGATCCTCTCTTCAGGTCTCAATACCATTCTGAATACACCGCTTGCCTACAACGATGTGCTGACGCCGGAAAACCAATCGCTTCGCTGGGAAACAACTCTTAATTACAATTTCGGGGTTGACTATACTTTGCTGAACAACAAGATCACAGGCTCTGTTGATTATTATGTAAAAAGAAGTACAGATGTGTTTGGCCAGTTGGATGCCGATCCTACTTCCGGATTCAATCAGTATAATGCCAATACAGCTTCCATCCGAAACAGTGGCCTGGAAGTGTTGGTTAGCAGTGAACTGATGAAGAAGAAGAATTTCCTGTGGAGAGTACAGGTTACAGGTTCATTCAACTATAATAAAGTACTGGCGGTAAAAGCAACTGAATTCGCCAATTCACAACTGATCACTTCAGGGAATTTATTTGTACAAGGTCAGCCCATGAATGCATTGTACAGTTACAATTATGGGGGGCTTAATTCAATTGGGCAGCCATTTGTATATGACAGGAAAGGAAATCAGAAGATCCTTGCTTTTTATGGAAATGCACAGGTAGACGTAACAAAAGAGGATCTGATCTATAATGGTACTACCACTCCGAAATATGTATTGGGATTGAACAATCAGTTCAGCATCGGCGCTTTTGATGTTTCGTTGCTTTTCATGTATTATGGTGGCCATGTAATGAGAGTGGAGCAACCCAATCCAAATAATATCGGTTTCTATACCAATAACCCGCTCCAGGGTTCCAGCAATTTCTGGAGAAAGACAGGTGATGAGAAACTGACCAATATTCCTGGCTATGTAAGAGCCAGCAGTGCTGCTCCCGGTTATTATCAATCCTATGCGTTGTATGGATACGATTATGCATCGCAGTTTGTGCGTAAGGCCGATTATATCAGGCTGAGAGATCTGATTGTTACTTACAATGCCCGGGGCGCCTTCTTTAAAAAACTGGGATTGAACAATCCACAGATCCGGATTCAAGCTCAGAATCTTTTCCGATACACCTTCAGCGGCAATGATATCGATCCTGAAGCGATTGACCGTGTTTCCGGCGTACGCAGACTGGAGACCCAACCTTTTTACAGCATCACCATTTCCTCCGCTTTCTAAAATGAATTACATGAAAAACGTTTCTTTCATCATACTTGTTTTCCTGGCAGTGAGCTTTACTGCCTGCGATAAATACCTGGAGGTAAAACCTAAGGGACTTGTGATACCGGAAAAGCTGGCCGACTACGAAGGCCTGTTGAATTCACGTACCATGACGATGACCTTCCCGATCAATCTCCTCGATTTTACCGATGATGTTTTCAATAAGATCGATGCCGTGAATCAATCAGCCACTGCCAATGGTTACTACTGGAGGCCGATGATCTCCATCGATGAAAAAGCAAGTCCGGATATCTGGGGGCCGCTCTACCGTTGCATCTATGATGCCAATGTGATCATCAACGGCGTGCCTGAAGTGCCCGATGGATCAGAGATTGAAAAGAACAGGGTGATCGCAGAAGCGAAAGTGATCAGGGCCAATAATTACCTGGAGTTGCTGACTGTTTTTGCAAAAGTGTACAACCCTGCCACTGCCGGTACAGATCCGGGATTGCCGATGGTTACCAGCATTGATGTTACTGATAAGACCCCCGCACGTTCAACGGTAAAAGCCACCATCGATGCTATTATAGATGATGTAAAGACAGCTGCAGACGTTCTTCCAGCCAATAATGTGAACAGGTACCGTGTTACGAAATATGTGGCGTATGGATTGCTCAGCCGCATCTATCTGTATATGGGAGATTTTGCAAATGCTGCTGTCTATACCAGCAAAGCACTCGAAGCAACCCATGCTATCCTCGATTACAATGCTTATGCAAATGCGGATCTGTTACCAGTTTATGATCTGAACCCGGAAGTGCTCTGGCAGCGTGCTGCTGTTTCGGGCTCGCCTATTTTCATGATCTATTCAGAAGATCTGAAAACTTATTTCAACAGCTCCGATATCCGTTACAGTTTTATCACAGTTACCAATAATGATGGACTGGGCCGTAGTTCATTGCCTGGCCGTTACAGTTTTGGTATCGGGTTTCCCGAAATGTACCTGACAAAAGCAGAGCTGCTGGCAAGGGACAATCAGTACAATGAGGCCATGGCCATTGTGAATATGCTCAGGAAGAAGCGGATCCGAACAGCAGACTATGCAGACCAGACAGCTGCTGACGGAGCAGACGCACTCACGAAGGTGCTGGCGGAACGCAGAAGGGAACTGGCTTTCAGCGGCCTGAGGTGGTTCGATATGAAAAGGCTGGACCGAGAAGGGAAAATGCCTGAAGTAAAACGTATCAATAAAGACAATAACCAGGTGGAGGCCACACTGGCTCCCCATAGCCCCAATTACACATTTGAAATTCCGGTAAGGGTACAATTGTTCAACCCGGGAATGGAATTGAATCACAAGTAAAAAAGTATATCATGAAAAAAACTCTGATCGCCTTGCT
This sequence comes from Pseudobacter sp., assembly GCF_051955275.1. Taxonomy (NCBI): domain Bacteria; kingdom Pseudomonadati; phylum Bacteroidota; class Chitinophagia; order Chitinophagales; family Chitinophagaceae; genus Pseudobacter; species Pseudobacter sp. Next base: position 60,442 of record NZ_JBQCGW010000294.1, read on the forward strand.
GCTCCTGGCGAATGGCAGCCTCTTTGCTCAAAAGAACCCTTATGGGGTAAGTGATGACCTGTTGAAAGATAAAGAAGAAACGCTGGCGAAATACATCCCAATGAGTGGTAAACAATACCTGTTTGCTGCTTACGTGATCGAGCCCGCTGAATTCCTCGGAAAACTGGATGCGTTTAAAAAGGAAGTACAACCTTCCATTGATGCGGAAACAGATCCTGCTATCAGGGAACTGAAAGCTAAAGACCTTGACTACTATTCCCGCAATGTGCTCAAGCACTATATCCTGTATTTTGGGCTGGACTCTTTGGGGTTGGTGAATCTTGATAAAGTGATGGTGGCTAAAAAGGGAGCCCCTGATTTCAATGCGGCCATTGACTCAGCTTTCAGGAAGATCTATCTTAAAAAACTGGACATAGGAGAAAAAGCGAAGCTGAACGGGAAAGTGATGCAGGGTGGTAGTCCGGCGGATGCTGCACTATTCAAACGTTCTGCTGCATACCGTCAGTGGATGGAGGAGTATGTGACTGATCTGCGTCAGACAAAATATAAGTCCGATACAACACTTGGTTATGAAGGGCAGAACCTGGTAAAGCTGCGCGTGGTTACAAAGGAAATAGAAGACCCCTTCATCAAAGAATATATGAGCTATAACCTGGCCGGCATTGTGCTGAAGATGGTGAATAATGAAGCAGGCCGGGAAGAAGGTTACCAGACCTTTATGAGCATTGCCAGCAATGATGCTGCCAAAAAAAGCCTGAAGGAAGTGTATGACAATAACAGGATGATGGAATCAAATGCCATGTCGCCCGAGTTCAGTTATGTGAACATCAATAATAAAAAAGTTACATTGAAAGAACTGCGCGGAAAGTATGTGTACATCGATGTTTGGGCTACCTGGTGCGGGCCCTGCAAGGCTGAAATTCCACATCTTCAAAAAGTGGAGAAGGACTATCACGGAAAGAATATCCATTTTGTGAGTCTTTCCGTGGATAAGCAGGCAGATAAACCCAAATGGGAGAAATATGTAAATGAGAATAAACTGGGCGGTATTCAGCTTATTGCCGACAAGGACTTTGAATCTGACTTCATCAAAAAATACAATATCGCTTCCATACCCCGCTTTATCCTTATCGATCCAAAAGGAAAGATTGTTTCAGGTAATGCATTGAGGCCATCTGATCCCGGCCTCAGGGAATTGCTGGATAAATTATTGTAAAAGAATAGTTGCTAATACGATCCCTGCTCCGGACATCCGGGACAGGGATTTTTGTTGTAACTCTTTCCGATAATTATTGGATGTTTTTTAAAATATAGCTGGTGCTTCTGCCGCCCCCGGGTTCTTTACCCGATTCGGTTAAGAAACAGGAAATGCGGTGAAAAACTACTTTATTCTCCGCAAAAATGAGTAGAATAATGTATGCCGGTGGAACCCGGCCGGATTGACTTTATTCAATAAATCCATCGTTAACGCTTTTGAACTCTTAAATTTCCTACCTTAAAATAAGCATTTGAGAATCCCTGCCCGGTGATTACTGCATATCCTCCCTTCTTTCTCCTGACGTCCTGCATTTGTTAGTTTCTACAGAACCTGCCCGGAAACTCCGAGTGATTGTTGCTTCTGCATCTTAACAACAGAAGCCTTATCCCCTCCGTCTCCTTACACATCCATTTCAAGAACTTAAAACATGTAAACATGAGAAAGGTATTTCTTATCTGTCTGCTTATTCCTGTGATAGGAATGGGGCAGACGAAAAATGTCATTAATTTCTTCCGCATTTTCGCCAAACCTGAAAAGGGAACAGAGCTTGAAAAAAAGCTGACGGAACATGCATTGAAGTTTCATTCAGGAAACTGGAAGTGGCGGGTATTTGAGATCCAGACGGGACCTGATGCGGGAGGCTACCAGGTGATTGAGGGGCCTCTGAGCTGGGCTGAGTTTGATGCCCGTGGTGATCTGGGGGCGGAACATCTTGCACACTGGAACAATGTGGTTATGCCATTGACCACAGGAGAGGGAACGCAGGCCTATGCAACATTCCTGGAAGATCTGAGTACTGTTCAGCTCACCGACTATGCTGATAAGATCGTGATCAATCATATGTTCCCGAAACCAGGCATGGTGATCAGGATGAAGGACATGATCGCCAATCTGAAAAAAGCATGGCAGGCAGGTAACGAAAGTGTAGCGGTATATGAAGCCAGTTATTCAGGAGCCCCGCAGATCTCCACGGTTACGAGGCTGAAGGCGGGATTGAAAGAACTGGATGAAGCATTCCGGAAACCGCTTTCTGAAAGATATGATGCTTCAAATGCGCCATCCACCTGGGATGATTTCCTCAAAGAATATGCGATCTGCGTGGAAAAACGATGGAGTGAAATGTTATTATACCGGCCGGAGCTCGGATCAAAAAACTAGTGGGTTTGTTTAGGAATCAGAGCCGTACCTCGAGCCCGCCCGATAGAGCGGGCTCTTTTATTATGAAAACAGTTTAGTTCAGGCTCTTCTCCAGTTTGCTGATCTCTTTTTTATCCGCCTCCGACAACGGACAGATCTTACGCGCTTTATAATACAGGTTGAGCCTGGCTTGTTTGTCAGATTTCTCCTTACTGTCACTCAGTGCATAAATAGAACTGAAATATGTTTCGCAAAGTATCTTTTCCAGTTCCTGTTTTTCTATGCTGGATGGCCTGTAGCGTTGTACATATTTATTATAAGCGGCTTCTGCCTGATCCACTTCGTTTCTTTTGGCAAAGGTCTGGATCTGGTATTTGAGGTTGTCTATGATTTTTGCTTTTGCTTCTTTCTGGTATTTTCTGATTCCTGACCTGTTCAGGTATGTTTCGTATGCTTCCACTGTAGCCTTGCCTTGTGCACTCTTCCAGGCGATCTCATCTTCCGCAAATTCAATTTTATCAGGCAGTTGCCTGTTGTTGGGTTCCTGTTCCAACGCCTTTTTATAACTGGTGAGCGCAGCTTCAAAATCTTTTCGTTGAAACTGGGCATCACCGGTTTTTGTATAGCTTTCCAGTTTGTCGGCACCTGCTACCTCTTTATTGCTGCTGAGTTTTTTGCGCAGTTCTTTTGCACCGGTAATTTTGGCAAGGGCAGGATCATCCAGCAGCTCTGCTGCCTGCACAAGGTGATTCTTTCTTATCAGCAGTTCCACTGCATTAACGCCCGCATTGATATTACTTTTATCGAATTGCCAAAGCTTGCTCCATTGGTATGCTTCAAGGCTGTTGATATCATCCAGGTTTACAGGCTGAGGGATCAGTTGTTTTAATTCCTGTATCTGCTTCCCTAATTCTCTCGATTTACTTTTCCATTTTTCATCCCCGAACAGGAAGGCTTTTGCATTATAGCCTTCTGCCTTTGCAAATTCGGTTTGCCTGCAAAGGGCAAGCGCCGTGTAATAGTAGCCCAGAGGTTGGAGAGGCTCCTCTGCCATGATATTGAGCGATCTCATCATCACCTGGTCCCAGTTCCGGGCCAGGATGAACTGGTTGATCTCTTTTTCTGTATTCTGCTGTGCGTTCACCTGCCATGCAGTGAGGCAAAGCAATACAAATAATATTCTGCGCATATCAAATTCTTTAATTGTCAATTAAATTCTCAAAGCGGTTCCTGGCTTTCTGCTGCTCTATTGCCTCTTGCTCAGAGACACTGTTTCCGCCTTCATAACCTTTGTACAGGCTATCATAGTAAGCCCTTAATTCAGTGCAGTTGGTGTAAACAACAGAACCATTGGTTCTTCTGATCCTGTCGATGCTGTTGAGGCAGTCTTTGGTCCTGTTCCAGGTCATATTGGCTTCGTTGACTACATAGGTGCCATAACAGGCGCAGCTTACAGACTGGCATGCACGAAGAACACGCACGCGTTCACCATCAGCTACATTCACCCATTTGTTGTATTCTCTGTTTTTTTCATCGGTCTTCAGTTTGTAGAGTTTGCTCATGCCGGATAAGCGTATCTCCGCATTGTTTTTGGCTTTCTGCAGGATCTCTCTCTGAGCAGTGAAGGCATCTTCCACCAGCTTTACGGCTTCAGCGATCTTACTGCTTTCGTTGCTGCTCAGCTTGAAACTTTCGTTACGGATCATGGTGGTTTCCTGGTAAAGCTGGTCTTTCAGTTGTTTGATGGCAGTGGTCAGTTCGCGCACTTTTGTTTCTTCCGCCCATTGGGATTTAAGCAGGTTGTTTTTCTGTTCTTCGTAGGCCAGCTTCTGTGTTTCCGGACCTTTGTGATCCTGTATTTTCTTTTCTACATCAAGTACCCTGTTCTTAAGATCGGCAATCACTGTATTGTGTTGCTGGATAGCAGCTTCACGGGAAGCGATATCCTGTTTGCATTTGCTTTCCAGTAATACAATATCCTGCTCCAGCTTTTTTTTCAGGGATTCGATCTGGGCTTTTACTTTATCAGTGACTTCCTTCTTTTTTGCTGCTTCTTTTGCATTGTTCTCTTCAATCAGTTTACCATACTGCGCCACCAGGTCTTCCTGGTAATGAACCTCACTGAGCAGTCTTACCAATTCCATTCCGTAGGTTTTGGCTTTCTTTTCTGCAGTTTCTTTCATATGGTCTTCATACTGCCTGCTAAGAGCTACCAGTTGTTTTCTAAGATCAGGTAACTGAAGCGTTTTCTGGTCAATATCCTTACCAGCCTTTTCAATTTCTCTCTGCTCATCGTATCCGGCATCATCTACTGCATCCTTGAATGGTTTCAGGTAATCGTTGAGGTATTTATTGTATTTGGCCATGGAGGCGGCAGTGGTAGTTTTGAACCAGTGATTGGCCGGGCAGATAGGAGGTGGGCCGCCTGCACTGCAGGTGCCCGGTGATTTTTCTTCCCAACCATCCTGGGCCGTTTGCAGCCTGTTCTTCCATGAAGCTTCATTTTTGGTACGCTCAATGGCTTCTGCCAATCTTCTTTTGGCATTGTTGATGCTCTCCTGCTTTTGAACACCCAGCCTGCTGATCTTCTGTTTCAGCGCTTCAATCTCCGCTTCCAGTGCGAGTATCTGTTTGGCTTTTGCTTCAATGGAGGAAACATATCCGGCACCAGAAGTCTGTGCCAGTACCGGTGCCTTGAAGAAAAATAAACTGATGCCACATAAGAAAGCAAACAGTTTGTATGTACGGATCATTAGTATCAAGGGGTTAGAATTTTATCAGTTGACCTAAGCATTTTCCTTTTGTGATCATGAATTTCCGCTCGATGCTTTTGCCTCCCATGACCGCTTTGTATTTGTATTCACCGGGTTTCAGTTTCACCGTAACGGAAGATGACCGTCCGCAGAAATCCGTAATGGACTTATCTGTATAGTACTTGGATAAAGTGCCTGCAACATCGCCATTTATCGATATTCTTACATTGTCAGTCAGATTGCTGCTTTCGAGGCAATAGAAAGACACGCTTCCCTCATTGGTGAAGTCTTCGTTGAGGTCATAGTGTGGTTTTTTAGTGACCGGGAAATTGCTGATGATCACATTGTCGAAGAATTTTCTGGCTGTGAAGGAGTACCTTGATTGAAGCTCTTTGTAATAATCGTAAACATCAACAGGCAGGTTGAACAGTTTCACATGATTGACGGAGACAGGTATGTTCTCAAAGTGGATGGCTACTTTGTTGGAAGTGTTATTATACACATAGCTGGGCGCATTATCACTTGAAGAGGGAGTATAAACGATACCGGTCTTCAGATCAACCATTCTGAGGTTGGGTGTAAAATCGAAGCCAGTGGTGTATGCAAAGGACCGGACGGTAAAATAGAAACTCAGTTTATATTGGTCCCTTTTTGCATAATCGAGTGTGATTCTGTCGTAGACCGTTTTTGAGTTGTTGAAACCCTTTGTTTCGCTGAACAGATCGATTTTGTAGATCGATGGTTTGGATTTCGGGTTGCCGTTAAAGGTGAAATCGGTTGGCAGATCCGCTAGGTTCAAAGGTGCGAGATCACTGAAGAGCGACAGTTCAAACATCGGCCTGTTATTGATATGGAATGGTTGCCCGTCTTTATAAACGATCATGCCAACGAAAAGCTGCGATTCATCAAAGTCAATATAACCCTGAACAGGCCTGGGGCCTGCGTAATCTATTTTTCTGGGAAGATATCCATATACTTTATAGTTGCCTTTCACTTCTTCATTTCTTGGAAGAATGGCTGTGTCTACTATGAACCGGTTGCCGTCTTTATGCCAGATGAAGACCTTCTGCTTATAAAGAGATAAGGCGGTGTTGAAGGATGTGGTAGACATCTGGATGAGCTGCGTATACACATCCTCCGTTTTAAGAATGATGATACCTCTTACAGGATCAGCAGCAATGTACCCGTCGAAATATTTGGTTTTGCCTGAAGCATCTTTATAACTCAGGTCTGATTTGCCTGCAACCAGGCTATAGCTTGTAAGCACGAGATTGCTGCCGATCACCAACCCCTGTCCGGATTCACTTCCTGCCTGAATGCTCACGGTGGCCTGTGCATAGGGATCCTTATAATCAGGTCTGAATCTTTTGATATTGTTGGTTATAGTATCGTATTCAGGCTTTCGCTCCTGGCAAACTGCAACAATGGAAGATATGAGCAAACATATGCCCAGTACATATTTTTTCATAGAGGGTATTTCTTAAAACTTAGGGTGGATAAGGCTAAGGTTGTTGTAAACAAGATAATTAGAAAATTTTATTCCGCATAAACCCTGCATATTTTGGCTGTAAATGGGTATTCTGACTATTCGTAGATCTGCATGAGGATGGGCTTTCCTGACTTGTCAATTATTCCGGCCAGCTTTTTCAGGAAAGCAGCCGACACGGTGGGGCAGCCATCGCTCTGGCAGATGGGATAGGGGTCCACTTCTGAATTGGGGACGCATTCGTGAGAGTGCAGCACCACGAAGCGCTTGAATGCATTGTTATTGGTGGCGTCCAGGCCATGTAATTTATAGGCAAGCCCGAACCTGCCCTGGTATGGAGTACCCACTTTGTATTTTCCAAGAGAGGTGCAGCCGCAGCCAACCTCATTCCCGTATCTTCTGCCGGTCAGCCAGTTTTCATTGCAACGGCCATGTGTAACCAGGCTGGAAGCCAGCACCGAATCTTTCTTCATATCATAAATGAAGAACCGGTTCTTTCCTGAGCTGATCTTCATATCAATCAGAAAGCAGATCTCTGTATTGCAATTGTTTTCCCGGGCGTACTTCTCCAGGGTACTTCCTCTGGAATGGATTTTTTTCAGCAGGGTGTTGCCGAGGCTGGTGGCCGTTTTTACTCCAGGCGCTGCTTTCATTTTGTAAACATACCAGGCAGCACTGGCGATAAGGAAGAGCAGCAATACAGCTATTGTAGTAAGAATGACTTTTTTCATGAAGATGGTTTGTCAGGGCAAAAACATGCCTTATCGGGCAGATGCCGAAACTATGATTACTCCATAAACTTTGAACGTAGGATCTTACAATTTAACGTTTACCTGCACTTTCTCGCCCACCATTTCACGCACTGCTGCAACGATGCCTGCTGTGTCGTAGCCGCATTCGCGGTGCAGTTCTTTGGGGGTACCGTGCTCCACGATCCTGTCTGGGATACCGAGGATCTTCACGTCTGCCTTATAATTATGGGCAGCCATGAATTCCAGGATAGCGCTACCGAATCCGCCTACCACAGTTCCGTCTTCTACCGTAACGATCTTGCTGTATTTGCTGAATACTTCGTGCAGCAGGTCTTCATCGATAGGTTTTACAAAACGGAGGTCATAGTGGGCAGGATCGATACCATCAGCCCTGAGCTCGCGGATAGCGGAAGTGGCAAAGTTGCCGGGATGCCCAAACGAAAGGATAGCGATTTCCTTACCGTCTTTGATCTTGCGGCCCTTGCCGATAGTGATCTCTTCGAATGGTGTTTTCCATTCAGGCATCACTCCTTCTCCGCGTGGGTAGCGGATGGAGAAAGGAACTTCGTTCTTTTCCAGTTGAGCGGTATACATGAGATTGCGGAGTTCTTTCTCATTCATGGGTGCGCTCACCACCAGGTTGGGAATGCAACGGAAGAAGGCGATATCATAGGCGCCATGGTGCGTGGCTCCGTCTTCCCCTACCAGTCCGCCTCTGTCGAGACAGAACACTACAGGCAGGTTCTGGATGGCCACATCATGGATCACCTGGTCATATGCACGTTGCATGAAGGAAGAGTAGATATTACAGAACACGCGCATACCCTGCGTGGCCATACCGGCGCTGAGGGTAACGGCATGTTGTTCGCAGATGCCCACATCGAATGCGCGGTCCGGCATTTTCTCCATCATGAATTTGAGGGAGGAGCCGGAAGGCATGGCGGGCGTGATACCGATGATCTTGTTGTTCTTTTCAGCCAGTTCAATAATGGAATGACCGAAAACATCCTGGTATTTGGGAGGCTGCGGCACCTCGTATGCTTTCTTGTAGATCTCGCCGGTGATCTTGTCGAACAGACCGGGCGCATGCCAGCGGGTCTGATCTTTCTCGGCGAGTGAATAACCCTTTCCTTTAACTGTTACGATGTGCAGCAGTTTGGGGCCGGGGATATTCCTGAGATCGTGGAGGGTATCCACGAGTTTGGAAATATTATGTCCGTCGATAGGTCCGAAATAGCGGAGCTTGAGGGCTTCAAAGAGATTGCTGTTCTTGTTGATGAAGCCTTTGATGCTGTGCTCGATCTTGCTGGCCATTTCGCGGGTGAAGTTCTTACCCACAGGCAGTTTGCCGAGTGCTTTCCAGATATCGTCCTTGAATTTATTGTAGGTCTGTGAAGTGGAGATATCGGTAAGATATTCCTTGAGCGCTCCCACATTGGGGTCGATGCTCATGCAGTTATCGTTCAGAATGATGAGCATGTCGGAATCCGCAACACCAGCATGGTTCATGCCTTCGAAGGCCAGGCCGGCAGTGAGGGCGCCATCGCCGATAACGGCTACTGCTTTGCGGTCTTCCCCTTTGATCTTGGCAGCCATGGCCATGCCGAGGGCAGCAGAGATAGAGGTGGAAGAGTGACCTACACCGAAAGTGTCGTATTCGCTTTCTTTCCTGTTGGGGAACCCGGCAAGGCCATGGTATTTCCTGTTGGTGGGAAACTGATCACGGCGGCCGGTAAGGATCTTATGGCCATAAGCCTGGTGACCTACATCCCATACCAGCTGGTCGTACGGCGTATTATAAATATAATGAAGCGCCACAGACAGCTCCACTACCCCGAGGCTGGCGGCAAAATGGCCCCCATGCACGCTGACTACATCAATGATGTACTGTCGCAACTCATCGCAAACCTGGTGTAACTGTTCCCGGCTCAATTGTTTAAGATCGGCCGGAGAATTGATCATGCTGAGTAGCGGGCCTGGGGCAATGTTCATTTCCAAATTGGTTTAATAGTCAAAAATACGGCTAAATTTTAAAGTTTTGGGCATTCTGCGTCAGCGGATTTCAGGTGGCAGGGATAGCTGGGAAACTTTAACAAATGTTGTCGTTTTTCACGACAAAAGGCATACATTGACATGCCGTCAACCTACTTATAACGCCATATATCCCATTTAAGAGGGGTGGGCTGACCAAAAACGTAGATTTGTCATGTTCCGATTTATAGACCATGCGAAAGAAAATATCATATTACTGGCTCTGCCAGATCCTGGGCTGGAGTGCGTTCATCCTGGTGTACATCTTCTTCTACCTGACCCTCAGCAAGCGGGAGACGCCCTTTTTCTATGAAGTATTGTTCCTGGAGGCGGCCGTCGGCTTCCTGGTCACCCACGTGATGCGTAGTTTTATCCGGTATTTCAAGCTGGTAGATAAGCCTGTGAATGAGCAGGGCTTCTATATCTTTTTTGTATCCTTCGTGTTCGGCGTGCTCTATGCTGCGGCAGGCACCACGCTGGAAAGGGTATTGCAGATCGAGCCTCCCAAATACACGGAAGTATCGCTGACCAATAAGATCTTCCGGGCCGCCATGGGCAGTTTTCTCTTTACCCTGATCTGGAACCTCATCTACTTTGCCTATCACTATGTGCTCCGCGCCCGCCAGGCGCTGCTGGACCGGGTACGGCTCCAGAGCCTGGTGAAAGAGCTGGAACTGAAGACCATCAAAGCGCATATCAATCCTCATTTCATATTCAACGCCCTCAATAGCATCCGCGCCCTCATCGATGAAAATCCCGGCCGTGCCCGCAATGCCATTACGGAGCTCAGCAATATCCTCCGCAGCAGTATGCAGGCTGAAAAGCAGGAAACAGTGCCGTTTGAGAAAGAGCTGAGTATCGTGAAAGACTACCTGGCGCTGGAATATATCCGTTTTGAAGACCGCCTGCGGATCGAATACCAGATCGATGAAGATACCCTGGATCAGCCCGTTCCGCCCATGATGCTGCAGACCCTGGTTGAAAATGCCATCAAACATGGTATCGGCAAGCAGATCAGCGGCGGGGTGGTGAAGGTGGTGTCCGACTTCCGGAATAACTTCCACGAACTGATCGTTCAGAATACGGGTCACCTCAATGGGTACATGACCAGTGGTGACGGATTCGGGCTCAGCAGTACCCGCAACCGCCTGCACTTATTATTTGGTGAAAAAGCTAACTTTGAAATAAGACAGGTGGACGGCGGACTGGTAGAAGCCCGCATACTGATACCTGTTGAAAACTATTAAACAGGTATATGATCAGAGCCATCATTATCGACGACGAACGTCTGGCCCGCAACGAGCTGAAAAAACTGCTCTCGGAGTTCCCGGAAATTGAAATAGTGGCTGAAGCCGCCAATGCCGGCGAAGGCATAGAAAAGATCGAAAACATCAATCCCGACCTGATCTTCCTGGATATCTCCATGCCAGGCAAAACAGGTTTCGATATGCTGTCTGAGCTGGACCGTACCCCGCATGTTATCTTCACTACCGCTTACGATGAATTTGCATTGAAGGCTTTTGAAGTGAACGCGCTGGATTATCTCCTCAAACCCGTGGAACCCAAACGGCTGGCCGATGCCATCCAGAAACTGCACCAGCACGAGGACCGTGAGCAGCTTCCCGTAAATCCTGCCAACGTAAATCATTCAGTACTGAGTGAAAACGACCAGGTGTTTGTGAAAGATGGTGAGCGCTGCTGGTTTGTAAAGCTCTCCGAGATCCGCCTCTTTGAAAGCGTGGGCAACTACGCCAAAGTATATTTCGGGCCCAACAAGCCGCTGATCCTGAAATCCCTCAATGCACTGGAAGAAAGGCTGGATGAAAAGACCTTCTTCCGCGCTAACAGGAAACATATCGTCAACCTCCGGCTGATCGATAAGATCGAGCCTTATTTCAATGGAGGCTTATTGCTGGAACTGAAAGGAGGAGAGAAGATAGAAGTGAGCCGTCGCCAGACAGTGAAGTTCAAGGAAATGATGAGCCTTTAAGCATCGCAAAACAAAACACCGAATACATTCCTCATGCAGAAAATTCTCTCCATTATCGGCCTGCTTGCCATCGGGCATGCCGCCTGCGCGCAGTCGATCGATAAAATAATCAATGCTACAGAAGTGGAAAGGATCGAAAAGATCCTGGCTTCCGACGAAATGGAAGGCCGCCGCACTTTTACAAAAGGGATCGATAAAGCTGCAGACTTCATTGCAGAAGAATTCAGGAAAGCAGGTATCCAGCCAGTGAAAGACGGATCTTACTTTCAGGAGTTCGCTATGATCAAAACGAAATTCCTGAGTGCATCCGGTACTTTGAATGGCAAGACCATTCAGCCGAAAAATATCGTTGCCCTTAGTGCTATGCCTGAAATAAAGATCGATGATAAATCAGGCTGGGAAAAAGTAAAGATCGGTCCGAAGGATACACTTTTCCCGGTTGTAATGCGACTGCTGGAAACGAAAAAGAATTATTTCATCACGGTTGATACAAGCTTCGGAAGAATGTTCAATGGTCTGAAAAGGTTCCGTGAGCAGTCTTTCGAGTCGCCTTCAAATATTGTACTGGTGCTGAGCAACGAGGCTGCCAGTACTTATGCTGTAGAGTTCAAACAGGAAGTAAGCCGCGAGCCGCTTAAGAACGTAGTGGGCATTCTGCCGGGAAAGAAAAAGAAAGATGAATACGTGATCTTCTCGGGTCACTATGATCACCTTGGTATCGGCAAGCCCAATGAAGCGGGTGATTCCATCTTTAATGGCGCCAATGATGATGCTTCAGGTGTTACAGCTGTGATCATGCTGGCCCAGTATTATGCTCAACAGAAAAACAATGAGCGTACCCTGGTATTTGCAGCCTTTACTGCTGAAGAAGTTGGCGGTTTCGGTTC
>NZ_JBQCGW010000295.1:0-18518 GCF_051955275.1 Pseudobacter sp.
TTATTGGACACGATATCCCCTCCTACCTGTTTGCCGAACTTGGCCGGATCCCCGAAGGCATCCAGGTAATCGTCCTGCAACTGGAAGGCGATACCGAGATTACGACCGAACTCATACAGGTGCCGCAGGTTGCGCTCACCGGCTCCGCCAAGGATACCTCCCATCTGGAGACTGGCGGCCACCAGTACGGAAGTTTTCAGCTGGATCATATGGATATACTCATCCATTCCCACCTGGGAACGTTTTTCAAAATCCATATCCAGCTGCTGCCCTTCGCAAACCTCGCGGGCGGTTCTGCTGAAGAGGGTCGCTATCTTTTTGAGGTAGTCTGTTTTTATTTTAAGGAGATGATCATAAGCCACCACCAGCATCACATCTCCTGCAAGCAGGGCGGTGGGGCTGCCGTATTTTTCATGCACCGTTGGCATATTGCGGCGAAGCGGTGCATTGTCCATGATATCATCGTGAATGAGCGTGAAGTTATGGAAGAGCTCGATGGCCGTTGCCACATGATATGCATCGGGTATGATCTCATCGAACAGTTCATTGCCCATGAGACAGAGCACGGGCCTGATGCGCTTTCCACCGATACCCAGGAAATATTCATCGGCATCGTACAGGGTGGCAGGCTGCTCAGGGAAATGCCTGTGATTGAAATGGGCCGCAAACTTTTTCGCTAAATCTTCAAAACGCTGCATAATTATTGTTTAGGGTGTGCCCGGTATTGCTTAGAGTGTGCCCGGTCGCTCGCGTTGCCGCGAGTGACTTCTATTCCGTCGCCTCCCGGCGACACGGTGTTCGCCAGAGGCGAACAAATATAAGTAACTCGCCAGAGGCGAGCTACTGGCCGCACCCTGTTTTTTCAGGCCGCACCCTGTTTATTTTTTTGGCTTATTACTTTTTGGCTTGCCGGATTTCGCCGGCTTGCTGTCTTTCTTCTTTTTACCTCCCTTTCCGGAATTTTTGAATTTACCGAATGGATCATTGGCATCGGAAGCATCAGCTTTCCTGCTTCTTTTTCCCTCTCCTTCCGGTCTGGCCACCGGCCCGGCATTGCTGCCACTGCCGTATACCCATTCATAATCCAGCTGACGTTTGGTAAGATTGGCGGCAATCACTTTGATCCTCAGTTTGTCGCCCATCCTGAACTTACGGCCACTGCGCATACCCGCGATACTGTAATCACCTTCGATCATGCGGAAATCATCATATTCAAAAAGACTGGTCATGCTCACGAGGCCTTCACATTTGTGATCGATGGTTTCCACCCAGAATCCGAAGGAGGAAACGCCGCTGATCACACCATCAAATTCATCACCGATGAACTGCTGCATGAATTCCACCTGCTTGTATTTATTGGAAGCGCGCTCCGATTCCATGGCCGCACGTTCGCGCTCGCTGCAATGCTTGCATTTCGCTTCCATTTTCTTGTCCACCTCCGGTTTTCCATCGAGGATGTCCTGCAGGATGCGGTGCACCATCACATCCGGATAACGGCGGATCGGAGAAGTAAAGTGGCAATAATCTTCAAAGCCCAGTCCATAGTGACCGATATTTTCGGCCGTATATGCGGCTTTGGCCATGGTGCGGATACCGAGTTGTTCCAGCACATGCTGTTCCGGTCTGCCCTGCACATCCTTCAGCATCTGATTGAAGCTTTTAGCAATGGCATCGGGTGAGGATGTATCGAATTCATGTCCGTACCTTTTTGCAAAAGCGGCAAAAGGCAGGAGCTTTTGTTCATCGGGTTGGTCGTGTACGCGATAGGGGAACGGCAGCGGGTTCTTGTTCACTTTTTCCTTGCTGGCGCGTTCCGCCACCAGCCTGTTTGCCAGGAGCATGAACTCCTCGATCAGCTGGTGTGCTTCCTTACTTTCTTTCACCACAATACCGATAGGCTTGCCGGTTTCATCGAGCTTGAAGCGAACTTCCACGGAGGAGAAATTGATAGCACCGTTTTTGAAGCGTTGCTTACGCATGCGCTGTGCGAAATTGTTGAGGATAAGCAGTTCCTGCTGGTACTGCCCCTCTCCTTTTTCGAGGATCTCCTGCACTTCTTCATACGCGAAACGGTGATCGGAATGGATCACTGTTCTGCCGATCCAGTGCTGTTTCACTTCACCTTTATCGGTCATCTGAACGATCACGGAGAAAGTGAGCTTGTCTTCATGCGGACGCAATGAGCAGAGCTCATTGGAGATCCGCTCCGGCAGCATGGGCGCTACGCGGTCCGGCAGGTAAACGGAGGTAGCGCGGTTGTACGCTTCATCATCCAGTTTGGTGCCGGGCTCCACATAATGGCTGACATCGGCAATATGAATACCGATCTCGTACATACCGTTCTTCAGTAATCGAAATGAAAGGGCATCATCGAAATCCTTTGCATCAACGGGGTCGATGGTAAAGGTGAGGATATCCCTGCAATCCTTTCTGCGCGCGATCTCATCTGGAGAGATGGTATCGGGAATGCGTTCTGTTTCTTCAACAACATCGTCATGGAAGAAGAGGGAGAACCCGTTCTCCATGAGGATCTCTTTCATGGCCAGGTCGCCTTCATTCACGGCCTGCATGAGCTGTACCACTTCGCCTACGGGCTTTTTATTGGGCTGCCATTCCACGATGCGGACGATGGCGCGGTCCTTGTCCTGGGCGTCTTTGAGACTTTCCAGCGGGATAAAGATATCCGGCATCGGTTTGTCCGTATCTGCCACAAAGAAGGCGAAGTTCTTGTTAAGCTGGATCCTTCCGAGGAATTCAGATTGCTTGCGGTGAAGTACTTTCACTACCCTGCCCTGCTGGCGGCTGCCCTGGCGGCCTCCGGAGGGTTGCACCAGCACGGTATCACCGTGGAGGGCGGTATTGAAATCATTCGGGCGGACAAGGATATCATTGGGTTGTCCTTCCACAATTACATACCCGATGCCTGACCGGGTAATATCTAAGGTACCTTTCAACGCGTTGGAGGTTGAAGTGGATTTCTTTTTCTTGTTGTCTTTTTTTGAGTGTTTCTTACTCATTCTTTCTGTGTTAAACTTTAAAGGAACATAAAGGCAGTATGTCTTAACCTTATGCAAAAGGTTTGCCTCTATGCCGGCAGCTTGAATCCTGTAATGAATTTAGTCATTAATTCAGTAAATACCGGTTCTTCACCGAACAGGAACTGCACTTCAATGGGGAGTACATACAGGGGCAGGTCTTGCAATTGTTGCTCAAACTTGATCAGTCTGACAGCATCTTTTTCAGTGGTGATGATCAGTTTCCGGTCGGCCTGGACCTGGTTGAACTTTTTCCTGATCTCATTCAGGTCATCGATACTGAAGATATGGTGATCGCTGTACAGCAACTCGTAATACGTATCCGCAACTTCGTGCAGGTATTTTTTGAGTGGTTCAGGGTTGGCGATTCCTGAGACCAGTAGTACTTCTGCATCCGGCTGCAGTTGTACGGGTTCTTTGGTAAGTATATGGTATGGTTGTCCGTACCTGATGGCGGAGAAGAAGATCTGCTGGTGCGGCAGTGGTTTTATCTCTTCGCGGATCTGTTTTCTTTCTTCTTCGCTGAGCGATGGCGGGCACTTGGTGACCACCAGTACATCGGCTCTTTTATAGCTTGCTTTTTCATCGCGGAGGTCGCCTGTGGGCAGGTACCAGTCGCGTGTAAAAAGATTGCTGTAATCAGTGAGAACGATATTCATGCCTGCTTTCACGGCGCGGTGCTGGAAAGCGTCATCGAGTATGATCACATTGGTGTCCGGTCTGTCGTGTAAAAGTTGCGGGATGGCCACGATCCTTTCTTCTCCTACGGCGATGCTCACTTCCGGGAATTTGAGGTGGAACTGCATCGGTTCATCTCCTATTTCCAGGGCGTTGGTACCGGGGTTTGCGAGGGCATAACCTTTGGTTTTCCTTTTATATCCCCGGCTGAGCACGGCCAGTTTATACCTGGTGTGCAGTTTTTTCAGGAGAAATTCCACCATGGGAGATTTTCCTGTTCCACCTGCGGAGAGGTTCCCTACGCAGATAAGAGGAATATTGAAGGGGGTGGATTTAAGCACCTGCCGGTCGTACAACCGGTTCCTGAGCCATACTATAGCGCCATAAAGCATGGAGAAGGGCACCAGTAAAATTCGTATGGGCTTTAAGAGCGGAGCATTAAAATTCATAAATGCGATACGGTGTGATACAAAAATTTAAAGGTACATCAAATTCATTGATGTCTTCAATGTCATCCACCGGCCCGAAGAATGAGAACCCGATCTTGACAGCGTCCGGCCTGCACCGTGCCAGGTATCTGTCGTAGTACCCTTTACCATATCCTACGCGGTAACCGCGGGACTCAAAGGCCACCAAAGGTACGAAAATCATATCAACCTGTTCCGGAGGGATCACGATGCCGCTGATGGGCTCCAGGATATTGAACCTGTTTTTGAGGAAGAGGCCGCCTTTTTCCACCAGGCAGGCTTCCATATCGGAGCTATGTACTTCCAACCTGGGCCAGGCCACCTGCATGGAAGGGTATTGTTTTTTGAGGATGTCTTCGCACACGGTGATATCGAATTCCCGTCGGTTGGCGAGCGGGAAATAGGATAACAGAAACTTCACCGGGGGCTGTTCAAGCTTTTTGAAGTTGAAAGCCATGAGTGCGATCTGTTGTTGCAGTTCTTCTTCCTGTAGGTCCAGTCTTTTTTGCAAATACTCTTTTCTTACGGTACTTTTTATCATAATAAAGCTTTCAGCCGTTCCCGGAGGGCTGCGGCCTGTGAGTTGATAAACGCCCCGTCAGTCGTTTCTGAATAAGGAACTGTTGTTATCTTCGGAAAGTTGCTCCAGCGTACTATCTCTTCTTCATAATCCAGATACTGGTCGTTAAAGATCCATCCTATCACGGGCAGGTTCAGCTCCCTGCATACCTTTGCGGTGAGTAAAGAGTGGTTGATACTCCCGAGGTAATTTCTGCTAACCAGTATCACACGCGCGTCGAGTGCTTTGATCAGGTCTGCCACAAATGCCGTTTCATTGAGCGGCACCATCAATCCGCCTGCACCCTCGATGATCAAATTACGATTTATTACCGGAATTGCTGCACAAATTTTTTCGATGGAAATATTTATTCCTTCCTGCCGGGCAGCAATATGCGGAGATGCGGGCAATGTAAGTTTGTACAATTCCGGGTGAATGGTTGATCCGGTATCACGAAGGGCATTTCTTACCCACTCACTGTCCGTTCCCCCGTCGATGCCCGCCTGTATGGGTTTCCAGTAATCCGCTTCCAGTGCGCGCGTAAGGATGGCCGATACCAGTGTTTTCCCAACCCCGGTACCGATGCCTGTTACAAAGATGTTCATGTAACCGGTTTTAGGTAGCCTGTTTGTTTACAAAAATGCTGAAAATAGTGGTGCCGTAGTTGCGCGCCGTCACAAAAAGCGGGTATCCCTCATAGTTATTACGGGGCGTATGCTCCAGCACGAACCATCCGTTGGGTTTGAGGAGTTGTTTTTCCACGATCTTTTTAGGGATCTCGTCAATGGTATTGAGTGCATAGGGAGGACCGGCAAAGATAAAATCGAACTGGTCTGAACAGTTTTCGATGAACTTGAAAACTTCCATTTTTATTACCTTGAAATTTTCAAGTTTCAGGTCGGTGGAAGTCTTTTTTATGAACTCGAACATCGCCGGGTCCTTTTCCACGATGGTGAGGTCTTCAGCACCGCGGGAAGCCAGTTCATAGCTGATGCTGCCGGTACCGCCGAAGATATCGAGGGTCTTCATACCCTCAATGTCCAGGTTGTTCTGGATGATATTGAACAGGCCTTCTTTGGCCACATCGGTTGTGGGTCTGGTATACGGCATTTTCGCCGGCGGGTTGATGCGCCTGCCTCCGTGTTCACCACCGATTATACGCATAGGGCCATTTTCAGTAAGGGTGAAAAATAATGTGAGGGGAAATTCCGGAAACCTTCTTCGGAGCTGGTTTCATCGGGCAGTTGCTCCCACTCCAGCTGACCGAAGTATTTGAGAAGTTCCTGGTAGAGGATGGATTGTTCGTCCATCAGTCCCGAGACCTTCAGGTTCACTGTTTCCTGGTCGATCCCGAACTGCAGGGCCAGCGCCAGCAGCTGGAAGCTCACGTCTTCCGGGGTCTGGTAATGATAGCTCTGTGCAATCTGCAGTTGCTGCCCTTTGAAGGCCACTACGGCAAATTTGTCGGCTGCAATCACCACTTTGATCATATCTCCTTCGATGCTGTGTTTATCCACTCCGGAAAGCAGCAGGGTATTGTAATGCCAGTACTTGCCGGTGGTGAATTTGGTTTGCAGCAGGGAATGCACATCACGGGGGATGCGGTAGATATTATAAACGTCCCATCCGTCCACTTTATCATTCAGCAGCAGGCCTTTCTGGGCATTGCCGTAAACGATCTCGGTAACTGGCTTGTTGAGGTCGATGGTGAAATATTTTTCGGGCAGCAGGTTGCTGTCCGTATAATGATAAACGAGGTATGCTTCCGTATAGGGATGCTGTAAATGTTCATCTCCGGAGAGCACTTCGGATAAGGCTTCCAGTGGTGATTTACCGGGTATAAAATCCAGGTTGTACTGGCGGAAGCCGAGGAAACGCTGGCTATCGCGGTTGTACAACACATAGCAGAAAATCTGATCGCTTACTTCCATCAGCAGCAGGTTATTCTGCATGCTTTCAGAAGCAATACTGTCCGGGATAATATCAAAAGTTGCTTTCAACATACTATTAGAAGTTGCAATGTTACATAATTTTGGGAGAAGGGACAATATGAGTTTTCCATCTACAGCTGCAGCCTGCTCCTGACGGCTTACACAGGACTTTGGCAGCTACGCGGGCCGCCGCCTGCGCTACAGTCATTTAATGGTTTACCGCAGTTAATGTCTGCCGCATTCTCTCTAAATTTGCCACCATTATGTCAGCGAGTACAGCACCTGCGTTGCAGTTGGAGATATCTAATAAACAGATCCTTAAAATCGCCTTGCCTATCAGCTTTGCCCTGCTGGTGCCACAGGTGAATTTCATTACCAACAATATTTTCCTGGGAGGATTGGGAGAAAGGGAGCTCGGAACAGCCGGGCTCACGGGTGTGTATTACCTGATCTTTGCGGCTGTAGGGTTTGGCCTGAACAATGGCCTGCAGGCGCTGATCAGCCGCCGTGCCGGTGAGAACCGGGTGGAGGAAATAGGAAAGTTGTTCTCACAGGGTGTACGGATAGCCATGTTGATTGCAGTCATAGGCATTGTGCTGACCTGGTTTGTGGCGCCGTATATTTTACGGCTTTCCCTGACGGATGAAAGTGTGGTGCAGCAAAGCGTGGATTTTTTAAGAATTCGCATCTGGGGTCTCCCCTTCTTATATATCTACCAGATGAGGAATGCTTTGCTGGTGGGCACGAATCAGAGCAAGTATTTAGTGATCGGAACATTAGCGGAAACGGTGGCGAATGTATTCTTCGATTATACTTTGATCTATGGGAAACTGGGCTTTCCTGCACTGGGCTTCAATGGCGCAGCTATTGCTTCGGTGATCGCGGAAGCCACAGGGATGTTCATCGTGTTCCTGGTGATCAACATGAAAGGCATCAGCAAGCGGTTCTCTTTGTACAAACATTTCGGGTATAATAAAGAAGTGAGCAAGCTCATCTTCGTACAATCATCTCCGTTGATCTTTCAGCATGCCATCAGTATTATGGCCTGGGTCTTCTTTTATATCCTGGTAGAAAGGCATGGATATCATTCCGGACATGCAAACCGGGACCTGGCGATTTCAAATACCATGAGGAATCTGTTTGGGTTATTTGGGGTGTTCACCTGGGCTTTTGCGGCAACCAGCAATACGATGGTTAGTAATATCATCGGTCAGGGAAAGAAGGATAGAGTGATGGAAGTGATCCATAAAATTGTGCGGATCAGTACCAGCTTTGCTGTTATTATCGCTATATTATTGAACCTGTTCCCCGGTGTGTTCTTATTGATCTATGGGCAGGACCCGGGCTTTGTGGCTGCTGCCATTCCGGTGGTGCGGGTAGTTTCAATTGCCATGGTGCTGATGAGCTTTTCCACTATCTGGCTGAATTCGGTGACGGGTACGGGAAACACAACGGTTAATCTGGGGATCGAAGCTATAACCATCGTGATCTATTGTATCTATTGCTTTATAGTATTGGAATGGTTGAAGTTGCCGCTGGCAGTGGGTTGGATGAGTGAGTGGATTTACTGGACGAGCATGTTCATCCTGTCTTTCCTGTATATTAAGAGCGGAAGGTGGAAGAAGAAGGTGATATAACATGCGTTTGAATACTCAATTACTGTATTTAACAGACTCGTTTCAACTATGAACCTGCTCTCGATGTACAATAAAGCGCAGCGCAGAACTATTGGAAGGATGATAAAAGCAATAATAATGACATTGTTACTGCTGGCTGCTCTTATATACTATGGGCTGGAAATCTTTGTCGCCCTGTACGGAGATCCAATAAAAGTCCAAATAGTAAAATTCCTTTCCAGCTGCAGTACCCATAAGAATACACCACAGGTGAGAGTATTATATGAGGGGCATACTTACAGGGTGTCAATCAGCGGGGAAGATTGTGAGCGCCTCCATAAAGGCGATGAACTGGGTATGATCAAGTATCCCGGCATCGGTCTGGTGCGCCGTAACAGGGACGTGTCTGTTCTCTCAGCTCTTATCATAATTGCAGGAACCGGCTGGTTTGTCTATATGGCCTGGACAGGCTTACGCTCCGGATTGAGAAAGGATCCGGAAGGCGCGGCAGCGGATTGATTATTCTATTTCTGCGTGATGCTTTGATTTTTATGTAGTACCTCTACATGTTTCTATTGATTATTGGAAATTTTCTGTTCAGAATATAGGTTACAAAGTTATAATCCTATATTTTACAGTTGTATTTGTTTCTGAATCAGCCCAATAAAGTATTGATTATTTATTTGTAATAGGATTTGACCATTCCTAATTGTAATTCCCATGCCTAAACAGAGAGCTTATCCTGACCTTATTCTTACAGTTGCTGTTTTATTAATATCTGTTCTGTCGGATGCGCAGGTAACGCCGCCGCCGGCTTATCCGGCTAATACTAAAATTAATTATGTAAGAACCTGGGAGGCAACTGCACCAGAACAAAACCCGGCAGTGTTAGTAACGAGGCCGTTGAGGGATGTGAAACAAACTACTGTTTATGTTGATGGTTTAGGCAGGCCGATACAGTCAGTTCTGAAACAGGGATCGTTGAGTACAGGTTCTGCACCAGTGGACCTTGTAAGCCCTATTGTGTATGATGCCTTCGGAAGAGAAGAATACAAATATTTGCCATTTGCGGCCAATAGTACAGGAAGCAACAGCTCGATAAATGATGGAAATTTCAAGCTCAATCCGTTTCAGCAGCAGGCGGCATTTGGAGCTGCCCAGTATCCTGGAGAAACATATTTTTATTCCCGCACGCAATATGAAGCTTCCCCATTGAGCCGAATCGAAAAAAGTTTGGCTCCCGGAGAAAGTTGGGTAGGCACAAATAGAGGACTAGAAACCAAATTATGGATCAACACTACTGCCGATGATGTCAAAATCTGGACTGTAATTGACAATCCTGGAACATTTGGGAGTTATGTTGCTTCCGGTAGTTATCCTGCAGGTTCGCTGCTTAAAATCGTAACTATGGATGAAGCAGGTCACCAACTCATAGAGTTTAAAGACAAACTGGGAAATGTAATATTAAAGAAAACTCAACTCAGCGCAACTACAGATAATGGCTCAGGGAAAGGGCATACTGGTTTTCTTAATACATACTATATTTATGATGACCTGAACAACCTGCGGTGCATAATACAACCCAAAGGAGTAGAACTGATAAGCGCTACAGCCTGGACACTATCTGATGCTACTATCCTTGCTGAGCAATGTTTCCGATATGAATATGATGAAAAGAAACGGATATCCATCAAACAAGTACCTGGTGCAGGAGACGTATATATGATATATGATGCACGGGATCGATTGGTGTTTTTTCAGGATGCAAACATGCGCAGCACCTCTCAATGGAAATCCACTTTGTATGATGCACTCAATCGTCAGGTGCTCACCGGTCTGATCACATATAATGGCAGTCGCGAAGCCCTTCAAATGCTAGTGACCCTGCAGACAGGAGGCACAATCAACAACATCACTATTCCCGCCGATCTCCCTCTGAATCAACCAACAGGTTCCGGGACATATTATGCAACAAACAGTATTACTCTCGATCCGGGTTTTGAGAGTGAAGAGGCAGCAGAAATATCACTGGAACTGATTAATAGCAACGGAAGTTCCGATGAAACTCCTTTTATTATCGAAGGGGTTTCAGTAAATCGCAATCCATTACCTGCAAGCGCCAGCCTGCTACCACTGACATTTACATATTATGACAATTACCAATGGGCTGCATCATTAAACAATAATTTAAAAAATTTCTCAACAACAACCATCAACAATTACTTGCTATCACCTGGTACTAATTACCCGTACCCTGAGCCGGTTACTGCATCTAACACAACTTCAGGGATGGCTACAGGTGGAAAGGTACGTATACTTGATAGTGAACCTGCACGTTACCTTATTTCAGTTAATTTCTATGACATCAACAATCGATTAGCACAGACCCGATCACAAAATAGCACTGGAGGTTATGATGCTGTAACAACTCAGTATAACTGGGCTGGACAGCCAATAGGCGTAATACAGGAGTTACAGAAGACCAATCCCAACGCCCAAACTCATACCATTTTTACAAGCACCAGCTACGATGACCTCGGGCGTGTTCTGAATGTAAATAAAACAATCAATAGTATTATAGCAGGTTCTTCAATAAACAAACAACAGCAAGAAATTCTGCGCAATGAGTATAATGCATTAGGCCAGCTAAAGAAAAAAAACATAGGTAATGATATTGAGCAACTGGATTATGATTACAATATCCGTGGCTGGTTACTCGGTGTCAACCGAAACTTCATAAAAGATGACAACCAGCGTTATTTTGGATATGAACTTGGCTATGATAAATCACCTGCGATTATTAATGGAAGCAGTTATCTGACATCTCAATACAACGGTAATATCAGTGGAACCACATGGAAAAGTGCTGGAGATAATAAGAAGCGAAAGTTTGATTATACCTATGACGCGGCCAACCGTCTATTATCAGCAGATTTCAATCAATATTCAGGCAGCGGATTCAGTAAGCCAAATGGAATAAATTTCAGCATCGGCAATCTCACTTATGATGCAAATGGGAATATCCTAAGTATGCAACAATACGGTTGGAAAACCGGAGAGCCTGGCGCTCTTTTGGACAACCTCAGTTATACTTATTATGACAAAGGGAATAAATTGAAAAATGTCATAGATGCATCCAATGATGTAAATACTAATCTGGGAGACTTCCGAAGCTCTCAGTTATATATGTCCACCCTGGGTACTAAAGCCAACACAGCTACAGATTACCTTTATGACAACAATGGCAATTTAAAAAAGGACTTGAACAAAGATATCGGCTCTGCATCTTCTGATGGGATTGTTTACAATATCCTTAATCTTCCACAATCCATCACTGTACAAAAGTCAGGAGGATTGAAAGGAATTATTAACTACGTATATGATGCAGCCGGCATTAAACATCAAAAGATTGTGACAGAAGTAGGTCAATCACCTAAAAACACCTTATATCTTGGAGGAGCTGTTTACCAGAATGACACCCTGCAATTCTTCAGCCAGGAAGAAGGCCGTATTCGTTATACTAAACATTATTTTTCCAATGGAGATAGCACGTGGGAATACAATTACGATTATTTTATAAAAGATCACCTGGGAAATGTACGCATGATTTTAACTGAGCAAAAAGATACCGCCGTGTACGCTGCAACGATGGAAAGCAACTTTCGTACAAAAGAAGAAAAATTATTCAATAAAGTAGGTTCAACTGCTTTCCCTACTCCCGTATTTTATCCTCAAGACATAAGTGTTACTAACCCTAATAATTATGTATCCCGACTCACAGGAGCAACTGGACAAAAACAGGGAATATCTATTATTCTCAAAGTAATGGGCGGAGATCATGTAAAAATTTTCGCCAAGTCATTTTATCAGCCCAATACAGTAGTTAATGAAAATGCGCCGGTGGCGGAAATTGTGGCTGGAATCGCCAATAGCATGATAAGTGTTACAGGAGCATCAAAAGGATCATTGGCACAGCTTACAGACATCAGCGGTCCGCTAACAAGTGGAGTGGGATTGTTTCGTACAAACCATCACACTAACTCTTCATCTAAACCAAAAGCGTATCTTAACTGGATCCTTTTCGACGAACAACTAAACTTCGTAGATGATGGTGTAAGCAGTGGGGCTGATCAGGTTGGAACAGCAAATGAATTAAAACCCCACCTTAAGAATGTTCAAATTCCTCAAAATGGTTTCTTTTATATTTATACAAGTAACGAGTCTCCCGACAATGCTGTTTTTTTCAACGACCTAATCATTGAACATCAAACAGGAAAGATTTTAGAAGAGACTCATTATTATCCATTTGGATCAGCGATGGCAGCCCTGTCATCCAAAGCTCCAGGCAGACTGGAAAACACGAAACAAAAGTTCAACAACGCAGAAATAAACAATGATCTCGATCTTAACACCTATGAATTTTTCTATCGGAATTATGATCAACAGATAGGGAGATGGTGGCAGCTAGATCCAAAACCGAACGAAGCAGCAAGCCTGTACTCAGCAATGGGCAACAATCCAATTTCCAATTACGACCCATTAGGAGACACAACAATATATTATACTCATGACGGTCAGTACTTATTTAGTACCAACGATAAACTTGAAAATGCAGTGATAGTTATTCCTGAAGCTAATCAAAAAAGCTTTTTTGCCAGGCACTACAATGCTTATGGACTTGTTCCGTACAATAAAAAATCAGATGATGCCATGAGCAAAGATCTTAGAGCTTATGGAGTAGGATATTCTACTGACGAGTATTTTTCTTACTACGACAAAAATGCAAATGATCAATATAAGGGAAAAGACGGACCTGAAGGCACAGATGTAATAAAACCAGTAGACGGGAAAGGGCCATTGATAAACGAGCATGCTGCATCAACATCACTTAAAAATGGTTTTGTTAGAATTATAGAGGGAACCGATGCAGCAGGCACACCATTAGTAAGTTCACCCAAAGCAGGATTTTTAGGTGTTCATACTCATTCAGCAGAAGGAAGACGTATTGGTGTTCAGCAATCGGATGGCAGTTACAGAACCGGCACAGTTGAAAGCGGAAAGGCCGGACTCGGTGATGATACGCCAGGGAGCAGTTCTGTAACAAATGCCAGCAAAGGGAATTTCAGGGTTGTTGTTACGCCAACACATATGTACCTTTACGGGAATGGCCAGGTTATGATCTCTGTTGATAGAAAGCTTACACCCAGTCAAAATCCTTCAAGCATAAAATAATGCGACATATAATCCTGTTTTTAGTGATTTGTACATTGGGATGCGGCTCTCCACCTTCCATTCCGGAAACTCCCCCTAAAACAGATTCTGTCATTGAAAAAAAAATATCCGGGAGAAGACTTGACAGTCTCAAATGGCTTTATTATGCTTTGCATTTTAGAGGTGATGCTCTGTTTTACGATTCAGCATTTCACAAAGATGTCATGATCAAAACTGTAAATTGTAAGGTTGAATTGATGAGCCATTCTCATATAAACCAAGACACTTCCTTCTATTATTTTACTTTTGCCGACTCGGGAAAAATTTTCAAATACGTTAAAGGTGCCTTTAATGTAAAAGGCATAGGTATTTATAAAGAACAATATTATCCGCTTTCCAGACAAGTAATCTTCAACTACCAGAAAAACTCAGATTCAACTGCTGCATTTATTAAAAAAATTGACAGCAACTTCAGAAATTATCTAAAGAATTACAAGTACGATATCACACCTTGGCTAAAATCAGAAGCAGTAAGGAGAAAAATCATCACCTCTCCCACTCCTTCCTCATCGTAATCCCTATCTTACCCTGGATATTCTCTATCGGAGGCTCCAGCTTATAAATGGAGATCACCACTTCCGCCACAAACGGGAACTGGTGTTTTATTCTTCTTATTATTCCTTCGGCAACTTTCTCCAGCAATGGCGTGGGGATGGCCATGCATCTTTTCACTATCTCAAATACATCAACATAGTTGATGGTATTCCGGATATCATCGAACTGGGTCGATTCCTCGTTGTAGCTGGCTTTGAGATTCACTTCGTATGCACTGCCGGTTTTGGATTCACCTTCATACAGTCCATGAAACGCGTGCAGTCTGAGGTTATGCAGTTCTATCGATACCATAAAAAAAATTGGCCCCGCCTTATCAGGGACGCGGCCAAATTAGCTATTAGTTCAGAAACTACATGTTATTTTTTTGCTACGCGTTATACCAGTCCCTTTGCAGAGAGGTAACGCTCAGCATCCAGTGCAGCCATACATCCACTACCTGCAGCTGTTACGGCCTGGCGGTAAATCTTGTCCTGCACATCACCGGCGGCAAATACACCTTCCACATTTGTTTTGGAAGTACCGGGGATGGTTTTGATGTACCCTGCTTCGTCCAGATCAAGATAGTCCTTGAAAATGTCTGAGTTAGGCGTGTGACCGATAGCCACAAAGAAGCCCTGAACAGGGATGGTTTCAGTAGCGCCGGTTTTCACGTTCTTCACGCGAACACTGTCTACCTTATTCTCACCCAGGATCTCGTCTGTTTCAGTATCCCAGTATACCTGGATGTTTGGAGTGGCCAGTACTCTGTCCTGCATCACTTTGGAAGCACGCATCTGGTCTTTACGGACCAGCATGCTCACTTTGTTGGTGAGCTTGGAAAGGTAGAGCGCTTCCTCAGCAGCAGTATCACCTGCGCCTACGATAGCCACATCTTTACCACGGAAGAAGAAACCATCGCATACCGCGCAGGCGCTCACGCCGAAGCCGTTGAGGCGCTCTTCACTGGGCAGTCCCAGCCATTTGGCGGAAGCCCCGGTAGCAATGATCACTGCGTCTGCTTCAACCAGTTTCTCTTCGTCGATCCAAACCTTGAAAGGTTGCTGAGAAAAATCAACTTTAGTTGCCAGACCATATCTGATATCGGCGCCCATGCGGGTAGCCTGCTTTTCAAAATCAACCATCATTTCCGGGCCCTGGATTCCTTCGGGGTAACCGGGATAGTTCTCCACTTCAGTTGTAATGGTCAGTTGCCCGCCGGGCTGAATGCCCTGATAAAGAACGGGTTTCATGTTTGCTCTTGCTGCATAGATTGCTGCTGTATAGCCTGCCGGACCGGAACCAATGATCAGACAATGTACTTTTTCACTTGCCATATTGCGTTTTGAAAATTTGCCAAAAATAAAGGCAAATAAGTTAACAATTTGCCATTCGGTTTTAACACCACCATTTAGTGTGCATAACCTGTTTATTAAAGGATGAAAATCGTTACGGGATCACAATTGTGCTGTATTGCACCGCATAACCGCCGAAATATCCCAGCGCTCCGCCTTTGATATTGCCCAGTACCTTGGTGGGGGAAGAAAATGGATTTCCAATACTGGAATAATTGTATTCCATCGTTCGCCAGAAATCAAAAGTGGACTTATCTATATTACAAAATTTGACCGTAATTGTTTCGCCGCGGAAGAAGAAGCCATACTCCTCCAGATCGATGTCATTAGCGCGGTTTACGCCGCTTTCCAGCTGCACGTCGTAGGTTTTCCCATCCACGATCTGATCGTCGAAAACTGAGGTCAATGGCGGGTAATAAGGGTTATTATCCACCTGCACATAGTAGCGGATATAATTGCCATAACCCGGCGGGTCAGTGATCCTGGCCATCACCACTGCTTTTTCGGGCTCATTGCCCGGTGCCGGTTTCCACCAGAGCGAGTCCACCCGCTTCTTCAGCAGGGGAATGGTGGTGCTGGCCGTGTATTCCTTTCCGTCCACCGAAATGGAAAGCTGGTATTCCTTGCCGAATTCCCCCCGGAAGCTATTGTTGAGCCGACCGGAATCGATCCCGTAATAGTAGATCTTGTACCCGGCAGCCAGTTCGCGCGTGTATTCCTTCAGGGTATGAGTGCGCGTACCATTGCTCATCACCACTTTGGCGCCATGGATGAAGGAACTGGAAAGCAGATCTGGACTAAGCTGGGTGAAATAACTGAGACTGCGGCTGAGCCTCACTTCGGGAGCACGGTTGTTTTCAATGAAAGCGTCTATCACTACTTTGGGCTCTGAATCCCGGGGAACGAAATCGATATTCTTCTCGCAGGAAAGCAGCATTACACACGATATGGCTGTTATCAGGCGCTTCATGGCTGGGAGTCAAATATAGTGTATTTATGGTCCGTTGGGATGCGGTGCCCGCCAGCAAGTCCTCTAAAGATGAGTTTCCGCGGCAACTCAGCGGCAAAACATGCGTTATTTAACCACCGGGTACAATAACTTAAGGGCATTGTAAACTGCCAGGTGCATCACAGTAGCATGATACTCATCCGGCAGGTAATCATATACGTGAGTCAACCTGCTGCCGCTGTTCTTTTTAAGAATACTACTCAACGCCACTGCATCTTCATACATCACTTTGTCTTCTTCCTTATTGCAGGCTCCGACATACACTTTCACTTTGTTCTTGTCCCCGCCAGAAAGCAGTGCAGGAGCGGATTTCAGCAAATCCTCCCCACCCCACCATAAACTTGGCGTTATAATGATATAGGTATCAAAAAGCTGCCTGTGTTTCAACAGAATTTCTGTAGCCAGAAGACCAGCGAGTGACTCACCGATTATTGTTTTATGAGTATTCGTACGAAAGTTTGAATCAATAAAAGGCATCAATTCTTTCTGCAGGAAAGCAATGTATTTACCCGATCCGCCAAACGATGGGAATTGCTCTTTTTTGAAACCCATTTTCGATACAAAATCCAGGTTCTCCACCGGGAATGTAAAATCCCTTCTACGGTTGGTATTTTCTATCCCCACCAGGATTGATTTCGGAAAACGGTTAACCCAGGGCTGGTTATTGAATCGTACGACGCCAGCCACATGGAAAAAGTCCTCTTCCACGCCTCCATCAGGAAGATAGATCACAGCATATCCCGCTGAATCTTTGGGATTGTAATCGTCCGGCAGGTAGATGTTGATGGTGCGCGTTTCATTCAATACCGCAGATACCAGTTTTACCGTGCGGCCAATACTCACCGGCTGGCCCGTTTGTGAAATCGCAGGAAAAGAGAAAGCAAAAAATACAATGCAGGATAAGACAAACCTCATAGTCAGATTTTAAGTATTCAATAAAACCAAAAAGAGGCCGTCCTTTAGTAAAGACGACCTCTTTTATCACAATTTCCTGATTTTCTTACTAACCTAAATATGCTTTCAGTGCGTTGCTATAACGCGCTTTTTGTAAACGCTTGATAGCTCTTTCCTTGATCTGGCGGATACGTTCTTTGGTAAGGTCGTATTTCTGACCGATCTGTTCGATGGTAACACCATTCTCACCATCCAGGCCGAAATAGGCATTCACGATCTCAGCTTCGCGGGGGCTCAGTGATTTGAGCACGCGACGGATCTCGTTACGGAGTGAATCTTTCATTACATCGTCATCGGTATCATCACCACCTTCAAGCAGGTCGCCCATTGCTACATCTTCAGCTTCGTGCACAGGTGCATCCAGTGAAGTATGACGGGTATTGCTCTGGAAGATATTGTTGATCTCGGTTTCGCTCATTTCAAGGAGCTCAGCCAACTCTTCAGTACTGGGTTCGCGCTCGTGTTCCTGCTCGAATGCCATGTACGCTTTGTTAGCCTTGTTGTAGGTGCCAATTTTGTTTTGAGGCAGGCGGACTAATCTGCCCTGCTCTGCCAACGCCTGCAAAATGGACTGGCGGATCCACCATACGGCGTAAGAGATGAATTTAAAACCCTTGGTTTCATCGAAACGCTGGGCTGCTTTTATCAGACCGAGGTTACCCTCGTTGATCAGATCGCTAAGTGAAAGGCCCTGGTGCTGGTACTGCTTAGCAACAGATACCACGAAACGTAAGTTGGCCTGCACCAATTTGTCGAGCGCCTTTTGATCACCCATCTTAATACGCTGTGCAAGCACAGTTTCCTCTTCAGGTGTGATCATGGGGATCTTGGAAATCTCCTGAAGATACTTTTCTACTGCCTGCGAATCGCGATTCGTAATCTGGGTAGCAATTTTAAGCTGTCTCATATCTTAATATAAATATTACTGGTCTGTACCGGGTACAGTTATCAACATGAAAGACTACGATTTGTTCAGGGGGAGTTGCAAAACACCTGTCAACAGGCTGTTAATGATTTCTGATCCCGTCCAGTACCGTCTGCAAAAATAAAAAGCAAATCCGATATGTCATAGCCCCTGTGGATAAATCCGGGCGATTTTGACATTGGATATT
>NZ_JBQCGW010000296.1:0-13307 GCF_051955275.1 Pseudobacter sp.
TGTGCCGGGTCGCGCGCGTCTCCGCGTGTGATTTCTTTTGGCTCGCATGTGGCGAGCACCGTGGCGCCGGGCGGCGACGTAATAAACGTCACTCGCGGAGACACGCGCGACCCTCACAGCGAAATAAAAATGGGCGAACCAAAACTCTGGTCCGCCCATTTTTTGTATTCTCAAGCCAGCTTACGGCTTTGTTGTATCAGTAGCTGCTTTTTCTGGTGTAGACAGGGAATCAGGTGCATTCTCCACGTTCCCGTTATTTTTACCGCCTGGTTTGAATTGTTTCTCCCACTCAGAAAGCTGGTTCAGCATCTGGAAGGAAGAAAGGATATCATTGGCGAAGTCATACTGTTTACCGGACAGATTTCCACCTTTACCATTCATGATATTGTACGCCTCTGCTGCCAGCTGTTCGTTGGGCAGCGGCTCTCCGAGGGAGCGGTAGTAGGTCATTTGCTGTTCCAGGTCTTTTTTCAGCGACTTAGCCACTTTTTCCGCCAGGGTGAAGTCTTCTGCGCGGTAAGAGGCGAGCAGGAAGGTCATGCTCACACGGTTGTGGAAGTTACCCCTGTTGCTGGTGAAACCATAAGGCAGGTTCTCCTGCATTACGTTCTTGTCGTATTTCTGCAGCACTTTACGGGCGCTATCCAGCTTTCCTGTTTCTGCCAGGTGCAGGCCCAGGAAGGCATGCGCCTGACGGATACTGTTGAGGTGTCTGCGGTTTTCTTCATCGAAGTAAACGCCGGGACGCTCAGCACCGCCGTACACGAATTTCTCCATCACGTTCCTGTAGCTGTCGTCCACACCGATCTGTGAATTCTCGATGGGCACCAGTCTGTAGGAGAGACCTTCCATACGTGCATATTTTTCCAGACCCAGTTCTTCCAGTTCCTGTGTGGAAGTGAAATAGATGGGGCGTTTCCATTTGTTGGCAGCGATCATCGCCAGTACGGCGAGGTCATTTTTCTGGAGATATCCTTTTTTGATATCCAGTTTAAGCTCGCTCACGATAGAATCACCCGGATTGAGTTTGAGTTCTTTCCTTGCTGCTTCCACATCAACAGGGATGCTCACCTTATTGGATGGCAGCACGCTCATCGGCTCGTCTTCATACATGTTCACCTGGTTCTTGGCCACATCACTGGCGGTAACATTCTTCAGGAGTGTGTAGAGATCGTAGTATTGATTGGGATCATATCCCTGCAGCGGAGCAGTGAAGTTGCTGCGGCGGAGATAATCGGCTGTGAACACGATATCGCGTCTGCTGCCCTGGATCTGTTCAGGCGTGAAGATCACGTCTGTAGGAGCGCTTTCGTTCACTTTGTAGCGAAGCTGGTTGATATACCAGTCAGTACCAAGCAGGCTGTAGTTGATCACGCGGAGGTCTTTACGAATGCCTTCCACTTCCTGTGTGTACCAGAGCGGGTAAGTATCATTATCACCGAAGGAGAGCAGGATCGCGTTTGGTGCACAGCTTTCCAGGTAATCCTTACCGAGGTCGCGTGCCAGTACTTTCTTGCTGCGGTCGTGGTCATCCCATTCCTGTGAAGCCATCAGCACGGGCACTGCCAGCAGGGTAACTGCAAAGGCTGCGTATCCTGCAACGGTGGCGCTGACTTTTTTCTCCAGCAGTTCTTTCAGCCAGATCACACCCAGACCGATCCATACAGCAAATGCGTAGAAGGATCCTACGTAGGCGTAGTCACGCTCACGTGGCTGGTAGCCGCTCTGGTTGAGGTAGATCACAATGGCGAAGCCTGTGAAGAAGAACAGGAGGAAGTTCACGAGGAAATCCTTCTTTGTTCTGTTAAGCTGGAACACGAAGCCGATCACTCCAAGGATGAAAGGCAGCATGTATAATTTATTGTTCGCTTTATTGTCTTTGCCGGCAGTATCAGGCAGTACATCTGGTGTTGCGTGGCCCAGGGCCTTATCGAAGAAGGTGATACCGGTATTGAAGTTTCCGTCGCGCGGATTGCCAAAGCCCTGAAGGTCGTTCTGTTTTCCGGCGAAGTTCCACATGAAGTACCTCCAGTACATCCAGCGGAACTGGTAGTCTGCGAAGTAGCGGATATTATTACCGAAAGTGGGCTGTTCTCCGTCCATCATGCCGCCGAATGCGCGGTATACATACTCCTGGTTCCTTTCATTACCGTTGTCGTACATACGTGGGAAGATATGTGGCCCTATCTTGCTGACATCCCAGTCGGGGTGCTGATTCTGGATCTGTCTCAGATCATCTTCAGAAGGAGCGGCGCTGTAATCCTGTTTGCGCATCTTTCCTGCCACTTCATACTTGCCGTCTCCTTTGATATAAAGGTCGCCAGAAGTAACATACGGAGAACGGTATACGAAGTCCGGTCCGTAGAGGATCGGCCAGTCGCCATACTGATCACGGCTCAGGTAACCTACCAGGCTCACCGGATTGTCCACATTATACATATCCACGGTAGGATTAGCATTGGAGCGTACAAGCGTGGTGAAATAGGTTGAGTAACCGAGGATCACAAAGATGGTGCACCAGATACCGATCTTCAGGAAGGAAGTGATGCCTTTCCTGTTATAGTACAGCACCAGCAGTACTGCTGCGATGGCAACCAGCAACAGCAGGAAGCTGCCGCCTGATTTTGCAAACGGGAAGCAGAAAAGCAGGATGATGGAACCGAGCCAAACAGGGAAGAGGGTGAATTTCTGAACACCTGCTTCTGTGAAACGGAGACCGATCACCAGCAAAGCGGCCAGCAGGGCAAAGTAAATGCCGAACCCTACAAAGAAAGGCATGCCGAGCTCATTGGTGAAGAAGATATCGAAGTTTCCGGCGCCTCTGATGCTCCACTGGATCACTACCACCTGCACGATGCCTGTGAGCACACAGCCGATCAGGAAGGCAAAGAAAGTGCCCCATTTGGAAACCTTATAGCGCTTGAAGTAATAAACGAGTACGATAGCGGGGATGGTCAACAGGTTCAATAAGTGAACACCGATGGAAAGACCCATCATAAAGAAGATGAAGATGATCCAGCGGTCAGCGCGACTGAACTTATGACCGTCAGTCTTGCTTTCCAGGTCCACTTCATGCTCCCATTTCAGGATGGCCCAGAATACGATGGCTGTAAAGAAAGAGGAGAGGGCATATACCTCACCTTCTACAGCGCTGTACCAGAAGGAATCAGAAAAAGTATAAGCGAGTGCGCCAACTGCGCCTGCTGCCATTACGATGAAGGTCTGGCTTTTGTCCAGCACTTCAGCGCCTTTCTGTACCAGTTTACGCGCAAAGTGGGTAATGGTCCAGAAGAGGAACAGAATGGTGAAGCCGCTGGCGATAGCATTCATGAAGTTCACGCCCATGGCTGCGGAAGTGGGATCGTCGCCAAAGAGGATGATGAAGAACCTGCCTAAAAGCACAAAGAGGGGAGCGCCCGGTGGGTGGGGGATCTGTAATTTGTAAGCACTGGAAACGAACTCACCGCAATCCCAGAAACTGCCGGTGGCTTCCATGGTCATAATGTACACAGTGCAGGCAATCAAACAGACTATCCAACCTACTATGTTATTTACCCGG
Organism: Pseudobacter sp.; assembly: GCF_051955275.1. Lineage (NCBI taxonomy): Bacteria > Pseudomonadati > Bacteroidota > Chitinophagia > Chitinophagales > Chitinophagaceae > Pseudobacter > Pseudobacter sp. Next base: position 3,560 of record NZ_JBQCGW010000296.1, read on the forward strand.
TTGAAATTCATAATGCATTTATTTTTTAAAAACTTGGGCAAATATAGGGGAAGGGATGAAGAAATGGTAGCGGTTGAGGGAATAATAAGGATCATAATATAGGGAATGTATGTTATTGGGTTGGTGGTTGTTGGGCCGGTTGGCTCGGGAGGGGTATGGTGATCCCGGCTGAAAAACATACCCACACCTGTGGGATTTTTATTTGACGTTGAGGGGAGAGTTGGGGCTGGAGTGCAGGGATGGGCAATGGAATGGTATGTTTTGAGGCCGGATCACTCATACCCGCTCCCTCTGCCCAACCGGCCGGGCCCCCGAATTATTCCATCAACCGCGGGTGGAAGGAGGAAGGGGGACGGGTGAATCAGCCCCTATGAATAGCAGGCATTAAAATGGCCGGTAAAATGAACTGTTCAAAAAACGGTATATTGTTAAAATACAGAATACTAATCTGTTACAAATTACAAATGAAGTATTAATGCATGCTCTTACATCTGCTAAATCAGTAATGTGTCAGAAAAAAGCGGGAGAGATATGGACCGGAAAACGCAGTAAAGTTTACTTCGGGTGATGCACCCGCACCCCCTCTCCCCACCCCCAGACGGTAGGAGTATTTTGAATATCCCTGGAGATCCTGGTGCTGCACATCCTGGGTGACAAGGCGCAATGCGGGGATATGAAGAAAGGTCTTGAAAACATACGTTCCTATGCCCGGCTTTGTACCAAAGCCCCGACACTCCCTACCAAAGTCCAATAGATCCATCTAAAAGGTGTGGGTATGTTTTCCAACCGCCCTTCATATCCCCCTTTGCGCCCCCAAAAGCACAACGCACAATCAATAAATCAAATATGGATTTTATTCAAAATAGATCCTCACCGTCTGATAAAACAACCTGTTCTGCATGGAGGCGCTTTGCTCGGTGAATCCCTGCAAGCCGAACAGACCGGCAGCATTCCCTTTATTAATGGAGATTTCCATATAACCCGCGGAGTTGAACAGGGCCAGTTTTTCGCCTTCGGGTACATCGGCGTAGGTCTCGCTGATGGTTGTGATCATCTCATTCCTTTTGAACACGATCTTGAAGCTGCGTCCACGGCGCTGCATTTCGAATTGTTCGCGGGTGACGTTGACGATGATGTTCTCGAAGTTGTCGATAAAGATGATCTGACCTTCGATCCAGTTTTCGCCCAGGAGGGGGCGGAGGTGATTTTTTTCGGAGTAAGCTACATCGGGTACGCCGATATGCTGGAGACTGGTGCCGTTGATGAGTTCCTGAACGGCTTCGCCCATAACGCGGGCGCAGTAAAGCGTGTTCTTGATGGCGGAGCGGTCGAGCTGCAGACCGATCACCATTTCCGGTTTGTCTTCCAGGATCATGCTGAGCAGGCCATTGTCTGCACAGAGGATATACTGGTCTTTGTGGTAGGCCAGGAGGAGCTGTTCCGGTTTTTTCTCAAAGAGGTTCACCAACAGGATATGGTAGGAGAAAGGAGGGAAGTTCCTGATGGCATTGCGGCATACATAAGCAGCCTGCGGATAGTTGAAAGGAGAAATGGTATGGGAGATGTCTACCAGGGTGAAACCCGGGTTCACCTGTAACAGTTGTCCTTTCACCGCCCCCACGAGGTAATCCTGCTGACCTATATCAGATGTGAGGGTGATGATAGCCATTTAGCGATGGGTAGTTTTATTTAACCAGTTCTCCGTTTTTATAAAAGAATTTGTGGACGAGTTTATCGGCCAGGGAGGGGAAGAACCGGTTCATGAATACGGTGCGCTTGCCGGTGGACGTTAGTACCAGGGTGCGTTTTCTTTTTTCCACGGCTTTGATGATATGCTGGGCGCATTCTTCGGCTGTCATCATTTTGCCTTCTTCCATGGAGGACTCTCCCTGAGGATTTCCTTCCTGGTTGAGGGCCACATGGCGGATATTGGAGGCTGTAAAGCCGGGGCATACCCACATTACGTGAACGCCTGCATCCAGCATTTCAGTACGGAGGGCTTCCATCCAGCCCTGGAGGGCAAACTTGGAAGCGGAATAACCGGTCCTGCCGGGCAGTCCACGGTAACCCGCAATGGAACTTACACCTACAATAATGCCTTTGCGCTCCATAAGGGAGGGCAGGGCGTATTTGGTACAATATACGGCTCCGTAAAAGTTGATGTCCATCACGCGGCGGAGAACATCCAGGTCTGCGTCCTTGAACAGGGCGCGCATGCTGATGCCGGCATTATTGATAAGGATATCGATGCCACCGAAGGTTTTGATGGTGGATTCGATGAACCTTCTGGCTTCATTCTCGTTGGAGATATCGCAGGTCATAGTATGCAACATCACATTGGTATGCTGCATCTGGAGGGTATAGAGTTTATCGTGATTGCGGCCACAGGTGGCAACCCTGGCACCTTCATCGATGAATGCTTCCACGAGTGCTCTGCCTATTCCATCGCTCCCGCCTGTGATGACTACAACCTTATCTTTGAATACCGACATGACCTTTATTTATAGTACAAAAATAGGGAATGGAAGGCAGATTGCCGCTGGCAGTTACATAAATATTAAATATATTTAATATGTTTATGGCGCTCGGTTTTTACCAACGGCAATATGCCTCACCGTTAGGTCTGCCATGAGATGCTAATATAGCTTAGTAGTAAGTTAATCTCCATGCCGGAAATGCTCCGGTAAAATATTTACTTCACATATACCGGTCAGGCAGGTCTTTTCTGCAAGTATCCCTCTGTTGGCCTGAACGGAGTTCCATTTTAATTGTGATTGGCGCATATTCCTGATGCACCGTGTTTGTAGCAACTCCCTCCATACACCCATTCCGTGGCACACGCCGCTATCAGCGGAAGGGTATACCATGAACTATTGATCACAATTAAACTTTATCTGATGAAAAAAATGTACACTGCCATCCTGACTCTATTGGTCACCGTTATATCCATGCCTTCCATCGCCCAGGTTACCCTGAGCGCCGATGGCCCGGGAAATACTTACAGTCTCATCGAGTCCAAAGGATTCGGTGTTGAGAATCCTGATTGTCAGCACAGCTCCTTCGGACCACATGTAACAGAAGTGTTCGACAATACCCTCAATAAATATGTATTCGTTTTTCACAGCCATCACCTGCTCGATAATGATCGTTGTACCAATGAAGACCGCACACGCATGGAGATCAAAGGCGGCAGTGGCTCTCCGGCAGACCTTCAGCATACCAGCGGACAAATAGCATTCTATCGCTGGAAATTCAGGCTGGATGCAGGATTTAAGCCCAGCAGCCGTTTTACCCATATCTTCCAGATCAAGGCCATTGACGGTGATGATGGCGCTCCGCTCATTACTATCACACCCCGTGCAGGCAGCCCTGAGAAAATGCAGATCATTCACAGCACAGGATCCGGCTCCGGTGGACTTGGCACGGTAACACAGGTTGACCTGGCACCTTTTAAAGGCCAGTGGGTGGAAGCTTACGTGAAATATAAAAGCGCTGAAGGTTCAGCAGGTACTTTCGAGATCATACTTAAGAGACTGAGTGATGGCGCCACCCTGCTGAGTTATAGCAATAACAGCCTCGATATGTGGCGGACAGACGCTTCTTACAATCGTCCCAAATGGGGCGTGTACCGTGGCAAGGATGATGCGCTGCGCGATGAAGAAGTTCGTTTTGCAGACTTCTGCATTACGGAAAGCAGCGCCAGTCTTTGTCCCAGCGATATCGGTACTCCGCCTCCGGCCTGTACGCCGGTTACTGCCAGCAGTGATGATGGAAATATTCCGGATAATGTGCTGGACAATGACCTGAATACCCGCTGGTCTGCTACCGGAGACGGACAGTGGATCCAATTCTGCCTGGCCAATCCCACACCGGTTAGTGGTGTGCAGATCGCTTTTTATAATGGCAACTCACGTACCTCCACATTTGATGTACTGGTGGGCAATGACGGGCTTAACTGGACCAACGCCGCTACCGGCAGGGTCAGCAGCGGATCCACTACAGCACTGGAAACCTTCACTTTTACTCCTGTCACCGGAAAGTATATTCGAATAGTAGGGCATGGCAATAGTGTGAATGCCTGGAACAGTTATACTGAAGTGAAGATCCAGACGGGTAGCGGAGGATCGCAGACCTTCATACTCAACCCTGAAGCAGATGCGTATGTGCGGGACGGCAGCAATGCGGCCACCACGCATGGCACCACGGATGCTGGTCTGCTGATCACCAAACTTTCTCCTTCCGGACAACTCAACAATGCACGTGAATCTTATCTGCGCTTCAATGCTGCTTCCGTTTCAGGCACCATCACAAGCGCAACCTTACGTGTGTATGGAAAGATCGATCTTACCACTACACCCAGTGTGCCTATTGGCGTATATGCGGTTTCAAATATCACCTGGAGTGAATCCACGCTCACCTGGAACAACAAACCTCCCACCGGCACAGGCCTCGATACCAGCACCGTTACCAATACTGCATATGCTTATATCCCTTTTGATGTAACTGCCTACCTGCAAGCCGAGCTGACAGCGGGGCGAAGTAAAGTTTCTTTTGCGATGAAAAGTCTCACAGCCCACGATCCACGGGTGTTCTGGAATTCCAGAGAAGCAGGAAGTAACCTGCCACAGCTGGTAGTAACTACAGGGCCGCAGGAATCCGGAGCTCCTGATACACATCGCGAGACCCTGATGATCGAAACAGGCCGTGATAAAAAGAAGGAAATGAGTGTTCGCATGTTACCCAATCCATTCAGGAATGGAGGGATCATTGAGTTTCATCTGCCGGAGGCCGGACAAACCAGCCTGGTAGTATACGATATCACTGGTCGTCAGGTTGCGCAACCTGTGAACGGTGTTTTGCAGGCAGGTAATCATCGTGTACCATTTGCGCAACCCGGCAATGGAGGCGTATTCATAGTAAAGCTTGTTCACAAAGGAAAATCAATTACCACAAAGATCAGGCAGGAGTAAACATCCTGCTTCAAGCCCTTCACGGCCGCAACAGGCGGACATAACATTGCTTGTTCACCAAACAGTTGAATCATATGAAAAAAACATCTACCAATTCATTATCCAAAATCCGGAGCATATTGCTCCTGCTGTTTTCTCTTGTTTGTGCATTGCAGGGATTTACAGCCACCATCAATGTATCGTCTCTCAGCGCACTGCAAACTGCTATCAATAATGCCAGCGCCGGGGATGTGATCATTCTCGCCAATGGCGTATATACAACCACTGCCAATATTACTATCACCAAACAGGGAACGGCCGCGCTGCCCATCACCATCCAGGCGCAAAGTATACTGGGAGCAGAGATCCAGGGATCTTACGGTTTTACCGTGAACAGTCCTGCCAGGTACATCATCATCAAAGGGTTCAAATTCACACATGCTTCTTCAAAAGCGGCCATGGCAAGTGGCACCAGTTTCATCCGCTTTACGCAGAACCTTTTCCAGACCACTGGCGATGGTGATTATTTATCCATCAATGGCAACGACCAGCAGGTGGATTACAATACTTTCCAGAACAAGAACTCACTGGGAAAATTCATCATCGTGCGCGGTACCGGCAGCCAGATCGCACAGCGTCTCTGGATCCATCATAATTATTTCTACAACCAGGATCCGCAATCAGGCAATGGTAATGAGACGATCCAGTTCGGACTGAGCGGTTACAGTATGTCGAATACCAACAGCATTTTTGAACATAACCTGTTTGAAGAATGCGAAGGGGAGAATGAACTGCTCTCCGTAAAAGCTTCGGAGCTCACCATCCGTTTCAATACCATCCGCAACTGCCCGGCACAACTCACGCTGCGTCATGGCAACCGCTGCCTCGTATATGGCAACTATTTCCTGAATACGCCGGGGATCCGCATCTTCGGCGATGATCATAAAATATACAGTAATCACTTTGAAGGCTGCAGTCCTGCCATCAATATGGGTAATGGCGATGGAGAAGTGGCCGACGGTGATGCGCTGACCGTGCATGACCGGCCCGACAGAAACTTTATTGTTTACAATACACTAGTGAACAACACCACCAATTACACCCAGAGCGGACGCACAAACGGACTGGGCTCTACCGTTACAACATTTGCCAACAATATCATACAGGGTGGTGCGGCAGCAGCCAGTATATCCGGCCCTTATACAAGTTCCACCTGGAGCAATAATATTCTTTATCAAACCACCGGGGCCGGCTCCATGCCATCGGGCGGTTATACAACCGTTAACCCGCTGTTGGCAAGGGATGCAACAGGAAGTTTCCATTTGCAAACCGCAAGTCCTGCTATCAATGCAGGTTCTGGTTCCTACTCATGGGCCAATACAGATATGGATGGTCAGACCAGGTCGGGAACCTTCGATATCGGCGCTGACGAAGTGAGCGCTGCTTCAGTGAATGCTCAGATCCTTACTGCCTCGCTGGTGGGACCAAACGCAGGAATGCCTGCACCAGGCTGCGTACCTGTATCTGCCAGCGCAGATGATGGCAACGTGCCGGCCAATGTGCTGGACAATGACCTGAACACACGCTGGTCTGCCAGCGGTAATGGTCAATGGATCATGTTCTGTCTCGGAGATACCCTTCCTGTAACAGGAGTACGGATCGCGTTCTACAATGGCAATGTACGGGCTTCCCTGTTTGATATCCAGGTGAGCAATAATGGCAGCAGTTGGACCAACGTGGCTACCGGCCTCCAAAGCAGTGGAACTTCCACCGCCCTTGAAACATTCTCTTTTACACAAACACAAACCAAATATGTACGGATCCTCGGGCATGGCAATACTGTGAATGCCTGGAACAGTTATACCGAAGTAGTGATCGTACAACAGACCAATGCTGCTCCAACCGTGAGCCTCAGTTCTCCTGCCAATAATGCCAGCTACACAGCACCTGCAACAGTAAATATAACAGCAACAGCTGCGGACAGTGATGGCACCATTTCCAAAGTTGAATTCTTCGACGGCGCTACCAAACTGGGTGAAGCCACCTCTTCTCCCTATACGTATAGCTGGACCAATGTTGCGGCAGGTAACTATTCCATTACCGCCAAAGCCACAGACAATGGCAATGCCACTGCTACATCCACCGCTATAAACATCACTGTAAGTGCCGCGCCTCCCTGCGATCCGGTGAGTGCAAGTGCCGATGATGGCAATGTTCCTGCCAATGTGCTGGACAATGACCTGAATACACGCTGGTCTGCCAGTGGTGACGGGCAGTGGATCCAGTTCTGCCTGGGTGATACCATGACTGTTTCAGGTGTGCAGATAGCATTTCTCAGTGGAAATGTGCGCACCAGCACTTTTGATGTGCTGGTAGGTAATAACGGAACTACCTGGACGACTGCAGCGGCAGGCCGCGTCAGCAGCGGAGCCAGCACTGCCCTGGAGACTTTCACATTCACTCCGGTGAATGGAAAATATGTGCGTATCGTAGGCCATGGGAATAGTGTGAACCTTTGGAACAGCTATACTGAAGTAAAGATCCAGAGCGCTGCTATGATGAATTCAAAATCCCCGGTGAATAGTTTGAGCATAGATAAACAGCCTGTTCAGAGAACGTCCATCATCACTTATCCCAATCCGTTCCGGAGCAGTAGCAATATCAGTTTCAATATTGCTGAAGCCGGACAAACGGAATTGTCTGTATTTGATATGCAGGGAAGAAGAGTGGCAGTTCTGGTGAACGGGTACCTGTCTGCCGGAGAGCACAAAGCTGTATTCACGCCACCTGCGGGCGCCAAAGGTATTTACCTGATGAGGCTCGCGAATGGCGGAAAAATGGTTACGCATCGTGTAATGCAGGAATAAGGATAACTCATTGATCAGATTCCATTAACCAAACCTATCTTATATGACCAATCCTATCAGTTTTTATTCCTGGCGGCCCTTTATATTGTGCTGCCTGGCATTGATGCTGTTGTTCCCTTTCGCGCATGGGCAAACACTGCCTGCTAATTTCACGCGCGTACAGGTGGCAACAGGATTAACGGGCGCTACCGCCATGGCCTTCACGCCTGATAACCGGATACTGGTTTGTCAGAAAAGCGGGGAGCTCCGTGTTGTAAAAAACGGAAGCCTGCTCAACACGCCGGCAATCTCATTGTCGGTGAATACGAGTGGTGAGCGCGGGCTCATCGGCGTGGCCGTAGATCCGAACTTCGCTACCAACAATTACATCTACCTGCATTACACGCATACCACGGGGCCACATAACCGGGTAAGCCGTTTCACGCTCGGATCCAATGACCTGGCTACCGGCGAAACGGCAATACTCGATCTGCCCACACTGAGTGGTATTTATCACAATGGAGGTGGGCTGGCTTTTGGTCTCGATGGTAAATTATTTGTGGCAGTAGGAGAGAACCAGGTGGGATCCAATTCCCAGAACCTGGATAATTATCTCGGTAAGATCCTTCGTATCAACACAGACGGTTCTGTGCCTGCCGGCAATCCATTTACGGGTAATGCAGCGCGCAGCCGTATCTGGGTGTATGGTCTCCGCAATCCTTTCACCATAGCTGTGGATCCGGTGAGCGGCAGACTGCTGGTGAACGATGTGGGCAATGCCACCTGGGAAGAGATCAATGATGCCACTACGGGCGGTCTCAATTTCGGCTGGCCAACCAAAGAAGGCATGTGCACAAGCGGCTGTACAGGGTTTACCAATCCATTGTATGTATATGCCACCAACCGGACTGACCCTCCACCTAACGGGCAGGGATGTGCGATAAATGGCGGCACCTTTTTCAATGGAGCTATCAGCAATTATCCTTCCACTTACAATGGCAAATACTTCTTCCTTGACTATTGCGGGGCATGGATCGATTATATCACTCCCACCAGCGGTGCTTCCCGTACAGGATTCGGCTCTTCCTTGAGCCAGGACAATGTGGGCATCAGACAGGGGCCTGACGGCAATCTGTATTACCTGCGTATCGGTAACAATACCCTGTACAAGATCCTTTATGCGGGAGGAACATCTGCTCCCATCATAACCACTCAACCTGCAAACCAGGTAGCTCCGGTGGGTGGCTCTGCTACTTTCTCGGTAGCGGCAACCGGCAGCCCTGCTCCAACTTACCAGTGGCGCAAAGGCACAACCAATATTTCCGGCGCCACAGCCAACAGTTATACCATCAGCAATGTACAAGTCTCCGGTGCCGGCACCTACAATGTGGTAGTGACCAATTCCGTTGGCTCTGTTACCAGTAACAATGCCACCCTCACGGTAAGCCAGCCACCTACGGCCACCATCAGCAGCCCCGCCAACGGTACGCTTTTCCGCTCCGGTGACCAGATCAGTTTTGCAGGCAGCGGTTCTGATCTGGAGGATGGCGCCATCCCCGCAGGTAAATACAAATGGTGGATCGTATTCCATCATGCAACGCATACCCATCCGGGACCCCAGGTGCCCAATGGAGTGGCAGCTGCCTCTTTTGTGGCAGACCTCGCCGAGCACAATGAAACCAATGTCTGGTACAGCATTCATTTTTCTGTGGAAGATTCACAAGGCGTGTTGGATACCGCTTTTGTTGAAGTATTCCCTATCACTTCCAATCTCAACCTGGCCACTGTTCCATCAGGATTGCAGGTAACCCTTGACGAAGTCCCTTTCCCCGCACCATACAGTACAGAAGCGGTGTCCGGAATGCACAGGAATATCTCTGCTGTTTCACCGCAAACGGTCAATGGTGTTACTTATGTTTTTGATCACTGGAGCCAGGGTGGAAGCGCTGGCCA
>NZ_JBQCGW010000297.1:0-11471 GCF_051955275.1 Pseudobacter sp.
GTTAGTTGCCGCAATTATTAAACTGTTGGAGTCGTCCTTTTCGATTTGAAGCAAAAAGGTATTTAAAACCCGTTTTATTTCTCCAACCTCGTTCCCTTGTGATCGTGTCGTTCCAATGCTATCAAATTCATCAAACAAGTAGATCGCTCTAAATTGTTTCATTGAATCGAAGATCAACCGGAGCTTGGCAATGGATTCACCCATATATCTGCTTATCAATCCATCGAGGCGAATGACAAATAAAGGAATTCCCAACTCACTTGCCAGTACTCTTGCAGACATGGTTTTCCCGCAACCAGGAGGGCCAATAAATAACAGGTTTTTTCTTGGAAAAAGGTTGTTCTGCCGCAGTAGTTCTAATTTTTTCTGCTCGTCCAATACCCTTTTTAATGATTTCTCCAATTCAGGACTTAAAACCATTTCCTGCAACTTCTCATGAGGATGGGCAAGTTCCAGGAGATCATTTAGCTCTTTTTGGGTAGCATTTAGTGGAAAATTTTTAACTACTCCAAGGGATGCGTTTTTTCCAATCTTAGCTTTGTCGATCAGCTTTTTAAGTTCCTCCGCAAGTGCTGTATGACCACTTCTTGCTTCTGAGGCTGCAATTTGCATGGCAGTAGCGTAAAACCTGGCATCATCGCCATCGGCAAAGGATTTGATCAAGCTTTTTATTTGTTCTGCTGCTGCCATTTTTACTATTAACTGTACAAAGATAGGGCTTTAGAAAGAGTCTTATTATAAGTGGTTAATAATCAAACTACAACCACTAATCACTGTTCAGATTTTGTAGGGGACGCAAAAGCTAGTTTATGATCAAAAATTACAATACTTTTTTCAATACCGCAAAACACAATTCCCAAGTGTCCCAGCATGAAACAATCGGGTCTATGGTCATCACAACCTAACAATCTTATCCAGTGCGTTATCAACTTCATCATGGCCAAAATTCTGCTGGCATATTGCGGTTGTACTCAAATGCGAATGACGATAGAGTTTTTGCAGGGTTTTGATCTGGATTTTATTTCCTGCAAGTTTCCCAAAGGTATGCCGTGGTATATGCAAGGTAAGCTTCTTGTTTATCCTGGCAGCCGGAGCTACATAAAGCCGGAGCATCTTATCTTTCGCACTTGTCTAGAAAGCAATGGTACGCTCTACACCACAGAAAAGCGACCACTTTCGTGATCGCTTTTTTAGTTTCATCTTGTAAGCGATCCATAAATTACAATTCCCCCTCCCGCCTCACAAAAATCCTTTCCGGCAACTCTCCAAACACCCATTCCGTAACCCCACATAACCACATCAGCAACTCCACCTTTCTCCCTTCATAAACATCCATGATATAATACCCGCCACCTACCGAAGGATCGCAGCGCTCTTTCAATTCCAGCAAATCAGCTTCGGGAATTTCATCCTGGCTTAACCGCAGCTTCACTTCATTCTTATTCTCTGCCATCAGGTCCAGCATGGTATCCGCGCCTTCCACCATTTGCAGATCGGCTTTGTTACCTCCTGCTTCAATGAACTGAGGAAGGTCCATAAACCATTTATCATCTTCTTTTATAAACCTGTATACTTTCATGCTTATACTCTTAAAAACATTATGCCCGGTTAGCTGCATAAGAAAACTCCTCCTCACAGTGAACTTTTTCCATCCACATTCCTTGTAGCAATTTCAAAGCTTGTCATATGCCCGAAACCTCCAACATCTCCATCTTTCCCTATTCCCCGGAATACCGGCAGGGCTGCATTGACGCCTTCATTTCAAACACTCCTCAATATTTCACCCTTGAGGAGGTCGGTCAGTTCAGGGAATGGCTTGATTACCTTGAAGGTAAAATCGATCTCTATCCCGGAGAGGAAAACCGGTATTATGTGGTGCTGAAAAACCAGCAGGTGATCGGCTGCGGAGGCTTTGGTTATAACCCAAACACCCATAAAGCCACCCTCGCCTGGGGGCTCGTGCACAATGATCTACACAGGCAATATGTTGGCAGCGCGCTTCTCAACCACCGGCTCAACCAGATCGCTTCACTTTTCCCTGAAGCCACTGTACTGCTGGATACCACCCAGCATGCCTATGCCTTTTTCCAGCGGCATGGATTTGAGGTGGAAAAGGTCACTAACGACTCTTATGCCCCCGGCATGCACCGGTATGATATGATATGGCAGAAGAAATAACCCCTCCCACAAATGCCTGTTTAATAATCCTGTCATTTTCCGGAAGTTACTTATACATGCCTGGTATTCTTTTTTAAGTGTGATTTATAAAACAGATTCATGATCACAGCCGAAAAAGAACTGCATTTTGGAAATCCGCTCTGGTCCAGTCACCCTTCACGCAACCTTCCGGTGGACGTGATCCGGAAAGATCTCCGTACAGATGTGGTGATCATCGGCGCCGGCATCAGCGGCAGTATGATAGCCGAAGAGCTTACAGATGCTGGCCTCAAAGTGGTGATCCTGGATAAGCGCTACCCCGGCCACGGCTCAACCATGGCAACAACCGCATTGCTGCAGTTCGAGATCGATCAACCCCTTGTCCGGCTTATCCCCTTGTTAGGGTATGAAAAGGCAGCCCGTGCCTGGCGCAGGGCAAAACTCTGCACGGAGAGTCTGGCCGTTCGCATACAGATGCTCGGCATCTCATGCGGCCTTCATCTTCAGCAAAGCCTTTATCTGAATGGCAATAAGTTAAGTGTAGACGAGCTTCGAAAAGAAATGGAACTGCGCAACCAGATCGGGCTTCAAAGTGAATTCATAAAAAGAAAAAAACTCTTTGATGAGTATGGCCTTCATGCCGCAGCAGCCCTGCGTTCTTACCATAGCTATTCTGCACACCCTTACCGTCTTAGCAATGGATTTCTTTTAAAAGCCCTGGAACGCGGCGCAGCTGTGTATTCCCCTGTTGCCGTGAGCGATATCAGCTCCAGCCCTCGACGTGTATATATTCAAACATCATATGGATTCAATATTACGGCGCGCTATGCCGTGTTTGCTACCGGCTACGAAGTACCCGAATACCTCAGCGACCAGCCATTCAAAATCTATTCCACCTGGGCCATGGCTACCCCTAAACAGGCAGACAGTTCTTTAAAAAGATTGCCGCTGATATGGGAAGCTGCTGATCCCTATCTCTATATTCGTCCAACTCCTGACGGCAGGATCATTTGCGGGGGAGAAGATGAAGAATTCAGTAACGAAGAAAGACGGAATGCGCTCAACACATCCAAGCTGCCTGCCATACAGCGGAAGCTCAGCAAACTTCTGCCACAAATCGATACCAGTGCAGAGTTTGCCTGGAGCGGTGCTTTCGGCGTCACTTCCAGCGGCTTACCACTTATTGGCGATGTTCCAGGGCTAGATAACTGTTTTGCAGTAATGGCTTTCGGCGGCAATGGCATTACCTGGAGCAGAATGGGTGCGGAAATGATCAGGAACCTCATCACCGGAAAAGAAGAGATCGATGAGGACCTTGTACGCTTTCACAGAAAGTGACCGTAACTTAGTTCTCTATGACTTTTGAGCAGGCAATTACAATAGCCATCCCCGATCTACTGGAAAAACTGGGCCATCTTCCCACAAAAAAGACCACCAGGGAATACTGGTACCTCTCTCCATTGCGGTTCGAGAAAACAGCCAGCTTCAAAGTAGAGCTCAACAAAAATCTCTGGTTCGATTTCGGTACCTATACAGGTGGAGGTATCATCAAATTTGTAAAGGCCTGGCTCAAAAGTGAAGGGAAACCGGATTCGTACAAAGATGCGCTCACCTGGCTGGATGGACTGTCTGGCATCCAGCCCTCCACCAAAACTTACGACCACTCTCCCGGACAGGAAGAGAAAAAAAGACTGGAACTACGAGCGGTGACCAGGCTGCGTTCGTCCGTACTTATTTCTTACCTCGAAGAAAGAGGCATACCGGAGGAGCTGGCATCCCAATATTTGCGGGAACTCAGCATCCAGGACAACGATATCAATAAGCGCTTCACCTCCATCGGTTTTAAAAACGACAAAGGCGCTTATGAACATCGCAGGCGCAACTTCAAAGGTTGCATTGGCCCTAAAGCCATCAGCTCCATCAGGGGAGTTAATCCCGCTCCTGATGGAGTGCATTTATTTGAAGGCTTTATCGATTTTTTGTCTGTCCTGGTATTTAAGGAGAAGTTCAGGCTCGATGACCAGGTGATAGTCCTCAATTCAGCCATGATGCTGAAGCAGGCCCTTCCACTATTACCCGTGGCTCAATATAAATACGTATACACCTGGTTTGATAATGATGATACCGGCAATAAAGCCACAGAAGAAATCAGGGAGTTCTGCTCAGCACATCCTCCGCTGGAGCATACGCCCATGAATTCATACTACGCTGATCACAAGGATGTGAACGAATGGCTGATGCATTTGCTCTCTTAGTATCGCAGGCATTTTTCCACCAATCGCATGATGGAGGGAGTATTGTTGTAACGGGAAACTTCGTTCAAGGGGATCCATCTAACAGCTTTCGCTTCTGCATTGGATGGCAGGTCATCCACGAGCTTTTCTGCCTCAAAGAGAAAACGGATATCGTAGTGGATATGTTCCGGAACTTCTTTTCTTTCAGGGATCACATGATGGTCAACATCAAACACTGCCGGAGAGATCAGCTTCACTTCGATCCCTGTTTCTTCAAATGCTTCCTTCGCAGCAACAGCGCTTACATCGGGGTCACCGTCGCAATGACCGCCAGGCTGAAACCATTTGTCGAGTTTCTGATGATGCATCAGCAATGCATGTGTTCTTTCCTGGTTCAATATCCAGGCAGAGCCTGTAACATGCCCTTGTAATAAAGAACGTTCAAAGCATGCAGGATTGGCTTCTATAAAGCTGATAGTGTTCTGCAGCATGGTTTGCTCCTGCTGGTCATGGGAAGAATAAGCCTTCAGCAGGCCGAGAATATGTTTTCGGATCATTTATTGAAATAGTTTCAAATCTGGTTTCAGCCATTCAGGCTTCACAGCTTCTTTCCTGATGAAGATCTCGTTGATAGACTTTCTGATCTCCGTCAGGTTAAAGATATCCGGATCACGCCTGAACGCTGTGTAATCAAACAGGGCCAGATCGGCTACCACTTCTCCCAGGCTTTTATAACGAAGTTCGTTGCGGAACTTTGACAGGACCAGGAAAGCCGCCACCAAAACGCCCAATGTCATCAATGCTTCTTTCCAGAAAAAGAAAGCAAGGATAATGGACGCTAAGATACCAACTCCCAGTGCCACGGCCACCCAATTTTTCATTTTCAGAAATTTTTTTCTGATCCCTGCGTCTTTTTCCACCATAGCGATCTGTTGTCTCCTGTTGTAGCGTGGAAAAAGTCTTTCCAGCGAAGTGGCCGGTGTGATCTCCTTTTCACTGATGCCAAGTGTATGGGCAATGGAGTGACGGAGTTTATAAAAAGTCTGTTGTGTGGTGCAGGTATCGTCGATCTTTCGGGTAGCGAGCTTTTCTTCCACCAGGGTATACAATTCACCCAGGGTGGAGTTCTCGTTCAGCTCGTCTTTCTCCAGTTCAATATTGAAGGAGATCAGAACTGCCTGAATGCAGTCCTCCATTTGAGCAGGGTCTATATTTTTGTATTGATAGGACATATAAGGTTAGTTTCAAAGGTGGTGAAAAAAGGGTGCATAGCTTTTAAAACTATACACCCCCGGGGAACACAGTTTCACAAGATCTTACGCCGCCATTTTATTGTAAAGTTCCTGACCGATAGCTGCCTCTACTATCGGAGGCATCTGCTTAACTGCATTGGAGCTGTCAAGTGCTGCCAGGCGGTTCTTGTTATGGTCCCATCCAAAAATATATACGGGGCTACCGTTAATGCTTACACGATATCTTCCTTCTGTATTATGTGTTTCATAAAAAGTTGCTTTCACATTAACAGGTTGCCCTTCTAACACGATGTCAAAACTCTGAGTAATGGTTTTTGCTTTTCTGTTTTTCATAATAACCTCCTTTTAAGATTCAATGAATACAGATATACTTTTCCAATTAGCATGCCGGGACGTGCCAGAAACCGGGCCTGTCCGGTCATTTTAATTTTATCTTAATAAATTGGTTAAAGAGAATATAAAGAAATGAGAACGTCTTCTTTGCTCAATGAAAGCGTTCATAAACGCTGGCGCGAATATTCCCCGCAATAGCCCTGGCGGCCATTTCATCGGAAATGGCGGGCCTGCTCATGAGATGCATAGGCAATGCAGCACCTCCTTTCCGGTAAGGAGGTTGGTGATAATCAAGGTTCACTATAACATATCCCAACTTTTCATAGAAGCTGATCCTTCGCTGGCTGTTATTGTCATGTACACGCTCAACCTCCAGGATCACATGGCCATGACCCGCTTCCAGTATCACTTCCATCACCCTGCCTCCATAATTCTTGCCGCGTTGGGCCGGATCGATGGCCAGGTGCTCCACATAATACCAGCTGCCGAGTTTCCAGGCGATCACAAAGCCCAGTGGCTGCTGATTCTCCATCACAACACTGAGTTGCATCCCGGGCTCGCCAAGCAGCTGAAGCAGCTGCGACCAGTCCCTTCTTTCCTCTTCAGGAAAAGTTGACTCATAGAGTTCCCTGATGAAACTCATCTGTGGATGGTCTGCGCTTGTGATGGGATGTAGCTCCATGTTGTGCTTTAAACAAATGTATTCAATTGAATTTTACTGTACCTTTTAGCCCGAAATAAAAACTACAAGCTATGCGCTCTTACTTTGTACCGCTTTCCATGGCCGCTGCCTGTTTGCTGGCAGTTGGTTGCGGAGAAAACAAAACACAGTTGAAAGATGATGACGGACTTGCTGCCTTCAGTGCAGACAGCCTGGGTAAAAACATCGAAGTTCTGGCCTCGGACAGCTTCCAGGGCCGTATGCCTTTCACTAAAGGCGAAGACCTCACTATTGATTTCCTGCAGAAGAAATTTGCCGCTGTTGGCCTGGAACCCGGTAATGGGAGCAGTTATTTCCAGGATGTGCCGATGGTGAACATCACCACCAAAGCCGCTCCTGAAATGCAGGTTAAGTCTGGTAAAGGGGATTTCAAACTGAAAGGACTGGAAGACTATGTTATCTGGACCAACAAAACAGACAGTGTATCACTCAGCAATTCCGACCTGGTGTTTGCAGGTTACGGAGTAGTGGCGCCTGAATATAACTGGAACGACTATGCAGATATTGATGTGAAAGGAAAAGTAGTACTCGTTCTCGTAAACGATCCCGGCTACAACAGCGGCGACTCTTCCCTCTTTAAAGGTAAGACAATGACCTACTATGGCCGCTGGACCTACAAGTTTGAAGAAGCTGCCCGCCAGGGCGCCCGCGGATGCCTGATCATCCACAATACCCAGGCTGCCAGCTATCCCTTTGCCGTGGTGCAGAACAACTGGAATGGATCCCGCCTCCGCCTCGATCCCCGCGGCAAGAATGAGAACCATGCCGATGTGATTGGCTGGATCTCCGGACCCGCTGCCAACAAGCTTCTGACTGCTGCCGGTTATGATTCCACCCTGCTTGCCAAAGCGGATCAAAGAGGCTTCAAAGCCGTACCATTGAACGAGCAACTTACTACCAGCATCGCTGTAAAAGCAGAGTACAACAAGTCTCATAATGTGATCGGAAAGATCACAGGCTCTAAACGCCCCAATGAATACATCATCTACACCGCACACTGGGATCACCTGGGTATCGGTAAGCCTGATGAAAAAGGCGACTCCGTTTACAACGGCGCTATGGACAATGCCAGTGCAACCGCCGGTCTTATCGAGATCGCCCGCGCATTCAAGAGCCTGCCTACGCCTCCTGAGCGCACCATCATTCTCCTGGCCGTTACTGCGGAAGAACAGGGACTGCTGGGCTCAGAGTATTATGCTCAGAATCCGATCTATCCCGTTGCTCAAACAGTAGCCAATATCAATATGGATGTACTGAACCCCTTCAGCAAAACCAATGATATCATTGTTGTAGGCCGCGGACAGAGCGACCTGGAAGATATTCTGCAGGAAGCAGCCACCAAAGCGGGTCGTACCATTTCTTACGAAACACATCCTGAAGCCGGCTACTATTATCGTTCAGACCATTTCAATTTTGCGAAAGTGGGTATCCCTGCGCTCTACACGGAACGTGGCATCGATGTAGTAGGAAAAGGCAAAGAATATGGTGAGCAGCTGGATAAAGAATATAATGAGCAACGTTACCATCGTCCTGCTGACAACTATGATGCAGCAACCTGGACCATGGAAGGTGCCATTGAAGACCTGAAACTTTTATTCCAGGTAGGCAAACGCATTGCGTTTGATGAAAAAATGCCTGGCTGGAAGACTGGTTCTGAATTCAAAGCCATCAGGGAAAAGAAATAAGCATCATAATAATATTTCCGGGGGCTGAATTTATCATTCAGCCCCTTTTCATTTCGCAGCGCCCAGTAGCTCGCGTCCCCGCGAGTTACTTCTGTTTGCTCGCCTCTGGCGAGTTCAGCGTTCGCCGGGAGGCGAACAAAAATTCCTCACTCGCCGGAAGAGAACGAGTGCTCCCCGGATGAGCTTCTACCCCGTGAACGGCTTCCCTTCCTTGATCATTTCTTTCCTGATCCCATCCAGCACATCCGATAAATAGATAGGCAGCTTTCCGTTGACCCCCGGTTGACCGTTTTGCAACGCATCATCCGGAGAAGCCGCATAAGTTTGTGCAGCTAACTGGCTGGCCCGTTTCTCCACTGCTTTCAGACTGGCGTAGTGCACAATGTTCAGAATAGAGCCGCCAGACAGTTCATATCTTTTCACCAGATCAGGAATATTTGCCGGTTCTGGAACATTCGTTTTGGCATGACCGTTACCATTAACCTGGTTGGCATTGATCACACCCCCTGCCGGTTGTTTGAAGAATTCTGCATTTTTCGGAAAAGCCCGTTGCCAGATGGCAGAGCGCTCCGCTGCTTCAGGAAATGGAAATTTCAAAATGGAATTGAAGCGGCGTATGAAAGCATCATCAATATTGTTCTTCATATTGGTGGCCAGGATGATCAGGCCATTGTAGTCTTCTATCCGCTGCAACAGGTAGCTCACTTCCTGGTTTGCATATTTATCATGCGCATCTCGCACATTGGTGCGTTTCCCAAAAAGCGCATCGGCTTCATCAAAGAAAAGTATCCAACCCTTGTCTTCAGCCCGTGCAAACAGCAGTTCCAGGTTCTTTTCTGTTTCACCAATGTATTTTGACACTACCATGCTCAGATCTATCTTATACACATCTTTTCCGGTGTATTTTCCCAAAAGGCCTGCAGTAAAGGTTTTGCCGGTACCAGGAGGGCCATAGAACAAACTTCTGTAGCCTTTGCGAAGCCGGTTCTCCATGCCCCAGTCGTGCATCAGCTGGTCATTGTATTTCACCCAGTCCAGGAGCTCATTGATCTGTTCCCGTAGTTCTTCATTGATCACCAGATCTTCCCAACCCAGATCTGTGCTGATCTTCTTTGCCGGAAAGCTCATGCTGAAATGTGGCGGTATGGGTTTGCCATAAGTGAATGTGTCGATATAATCCTGGCTCATAATGAGCCTGCCACTCATTCCCGGTTCACCGGAGGGCAGCTCTTCGATCCACAGGATCTTCTTCTTTCCAAACAGATGATCCGGCCAGAATAACTGTTGCAGTTGCTGCTTGCCCGTCCAGCTATCATCCGCCAGCAGAAACAGTACAGTTTCTCCGGTGGGAAGAAAGCCCCTGAAGTTCTTTCCGCGTACGCCGCCGATCCTTGGGAAATCGCCTGGGCCTTTCATGCTGTTTTCAATGGCTGTATCAAACAGATCGGGATGAAGATGCGGGGCCAGTGCGATCAGCACCAGGATCGCTTCCGCCTTGGTGAGCTTGTGTTTTGCAATGAAGCTGCCCAGTGCCGGACTCCAGTGCTGAAGGTCCGGTACTTCTGGTTCTTCCGCGGGCTCCTGTTCAGGAAAGTATTTACCGAGGCGGTACCTGATCAGTTTGTAGAGGTATTGAAACTCTTGAGGGGTCTGTGTTTGGGATAGTTCTGTAGACATATTGATACGCTGATTCGTTTAAAATGGAGGGGCGGAGTAGGGGTCGCAGGACTGGTAACAGAATCCCATGGCGTACCATGGTTGTTTATCGCATTCGCGATAGCAGTCTGCCTGGCGCTTTGCTTCCTGATCGCCAAAATACCGGTTGGATTCCTGGAAGGCATCCCAACCTGCATACCATATGCCCCCGGGATCGTTGAATGCGTGATCCCACCAGCTGTCCTGCGAATCATAATAATCCGGTGTGCCACCACAACCGGCGTAGGCATGGCTTTTATCTACCAGTACCCCGGCATGATCATAAAAGCATTCATTCATCGGATCAGTGGTAGTGGGCTTCCGGTCTTCCAGGATGCCCCTGAATCCGCAATGGAAAATATTTGGATTTCCATAGTAGGGCTTCCATCCGGGAGGCACGGGATCCGTAGCGTTGAGATGCCCCGGGCAGGCGGCCATTCTCCGGATCTGGTCTTTATCCCCGGCCTGCTGCACCACATGCGTTAATTCATGCGCCAGTAAAAACCTGCCCTGTGCGGTTTCAGGATTGTACTTACCAACATTGAAGTAGATATCCTTGCCGTGTGTGAAAGCCTGCGCACCCAGTTCATTGTTGAGCTGATGAGCTTCAGTATCTGTATGTATGGTAACATCGCTTAGGTCTGCGCCAAACTCATGATTCATTTCCGTAAGCACTCTGCCGGATAACCGCCTTCCTGTTCCTGCGGACTGCTCCACGCGATTGCCGACTCCCGGTGAAATTCCCGCGCCTGCGGTATTGCCGGGCATGCGCTGGATGCCATCCACTTTCTTTTTTTTGGGATCTGCGCCGGAGGAATTCATCACAGATCCTGCAACGGCATCTGCTTCCTGCTCATATTCGTCACCCGGTTGGTTAACCGATAATTTGGTTTGGAAGAACCTATCATCTTTCTTCATTTGTACAGCGCCTTTATTGGCAGTATGAAAGAAGGATGGGCCGGAAGACAATTGCTCACTCTCCGGCGGTTTGGGATTGCGATGACGGTATGTTCTGCTTGAATACGACATAGCAATGATTTTTATAGTTTACCAAGGAGCTCATCAGCCAGTTGCTGATAGTCATGTGCCCCATTGGCGTTCTTATCGAAATTGAAAATGTCTTTCCCCGTTTCCTGTGCTTTTGCCAGCTGGATATTGGTCCGGATCACAGTGTTGAACACTTTATCACCATAATCCTGCTGCAGTTTTTCACGTACCTGGTGGTTCATGGTTTTCCGGTCATCAAATTTTGTGAGCACGATACCCAGCAGGTTAAGTTTCTTATTCAGTTTCTTTTTTATGGTTTCGAAGTGATGCATGAAACTGTATACTCCTTTCAAGGGAAGGAATTCACCCTGCAAGGGTAGCAGCACAAAATCGCTGGCGGTAAGCG
>NZ_JBQCGW010000298.1:0-30216 GCF_051955275.1 Pseudobacter sp.
GGCTGTTGTTCCATTCTATGCTTTTGGTGCAGAGAAAACTTCACCCTGGTATCGCCTGAGCGTGGGTACCTGCAAAGTGGAAGAGATCCCGGCCATGATCGGACAACTGCGCGAAGCACTGGCACAGTTATCATAATATAATTTACTCATCAAATAAAAAGCGGGTGTACCAAGTTAATGATACACCCGCTTTGTTATTATGGGTATCCTTGTTTAAGGACGAGAATCAATTCTTATTACAGATGAAAACGAAAGGTTCCAGTTCTTTCTGATGAACCAGTTTGCGGATATGCCTGGCACCATGGATGATCTTATACTTATTCATATCGAAGACCTCATGCGCTACGCAGAAGTTATCGATAGTCTCAAAATGGAAGAGTAACTGGTTGAGTTGCTCCAGTTCATTCTCCATAGACTTTTCATTCAGGTGATCGTCTTTCACCAGGACAAGCAAATCGCGATTGGGCGTTTTCATTTCTTATTAGGATTTTAATAGCCTATAAAACCCTTGTTTAAGCCGCAGCCGCATTTTTTGGATGAGCCTCCCATTTTAGACCCAGCGCTACAGCTGACAGCAACAAGACTAATGACAATCAATAAAAATAACAATGGCTTTTTCACAGTTCTGTACATATGGTCTTTCTAAATTAAACTATTTTACGAACAATTTATTATTTGAATTTGGCCCGGAACAGGAAATTTAACAGCAATAAGGGAAAACCCCTGGTTTTATTATCGCCCTTAGACTGGGGATTAGGCCATACTACGCGCTGTATACCTGTAATTCAAGAACTTATACATAACGGTTGCTTAGTTGCGATTGCCTGCAACAGCCAGCAAAAAGTCCTTCTTCAAGCAGAATTTCCTCACTTAACTTATCATGATCTGCCCGGTTATGGTATCAGTTACGCAAAAAGTCGATGGATAACCATCGGAAAGCTTCTCTGGCAGCTTCCAAAAATGATGATACGGATAAAATGGGAGCACCGTTGGTTGAAGGAATTTGTTTCCAGGAACCGGGTGGATGCCATTATTTCGGATAACCGATTCGGGTTTTATGCCAAAGGGATCCCATCGGTTTTTATTACACACCAGCTGGCTGTGAGAACAGGATTGGGCAATTGGATGGACCGCCGGGCCATGAAGCGGAACTATGCCATGATCAGGCCGTTTACGGAAGTATGGGTACCGGATAACGGGACGGGATATTCGATAGCAGGAACGCTGAGCAGGCCGGAGAAGCTGCCGGCTCCTCCGGTGAAATATATCGGGGGATTGAGCAGGTTTGAATTGTGTGATACCGTTCCGGGCAAGATGGTAATTGACAACAATGCCTTGCGGGCTTCAAAAAGCGATGGCTCCTTTCCCCGCTTGTCAGCAGAAGCAGAAATAAGCAATTACAGTTCTGTTGATCTGCTCATCATTCTTTCCGGACCTGAGCCACAGCGCACGGTTTTTGAACAACTGCTGAGGCAGCAATTGACCGGATTCAATGGCTCAGTTGCGATGGTCCTTGCAAGGCCTTCTGCTTCCGGGGAGTTGATCATCACATCAAGCACCGATCGCCAGCTCACCACTTTTTCTCACCTCCCTGCAAATCTCCTGAACCAACTGGTTTGTAAGGCGAAACTGGTGATCAGCCGTACCGGGTACACTACTGTTATGGATCTGCTGAAAACTAAAAAGCGGAGTATCCTGATTCCCACTCCAGGCCAGGCAGAACAGGAGTATCTTGCCGGGCATCTTGAAAAAGAGCAACTGGCCATTACCGTTAGTCAGTCACAATTCAACCTGCATGAGGTACTAAACAAGGCTGGCCAATTTCAATTTAAAACCATCGAAAACGATATGCAGCAGTACAAAACTGTGATACAATATTTTGTACAGCAGCTTTCTTCCCATTGATACAGGATTATAAAGCTATATCCGGAGCATTTTAAAGTTTGCAATAGAGACGAAAATGCGGAACCATTACCTGCACTTCAGGAACGATTCCGCAAAGACTATATTGATAATTTCATTGAAGGAACGAGTCTCTTCAATGGAGACGGGCCTATTGTTTGATCACTTTCACTACACTGGAAAGCCCGTCGCCGGTGGCTTTCAGCAGGTATACCCCTTTAGGCAATGTGGATACCGGCAGACTTACCTCAGCACTTCCCGCAGTATATCTTCCATTCACATTGGCCCATACTTTACCGCTCATATCCGTAATTGTGAGCCGTACCTGCTGTGCCTGCTGCACGGTGATGAAGGCGCTCAGTTCAGTAGTGAATGGATTGGAGGAAACGGTCACCAGGGACTTGCCGTCTTTGCGGATCATAACGCGTTTTGCATCTCCGACTTTTTCCCTGCCATCGATATCCTTTTGAACCAGGCGGTAGTAGTTCAGGTTTTCCAGCGGCTGATGATCGGTGTACTCGTATACCTGTTCCAGGTCTGTGGTGCCTTTACCGGGCACAATGGCCAGTTTGGTAAAACGTTGATCGGAGCCGGCCCTTTCGATGGTGAATTGCAGGTTATCCTTTTCACTGGTGGTAATCCATTTCAGCTGAGCCTTTCCATTTAGCACGCGTACTGAAAAATCCTTGAGGATTACAGGCAATGTGGTTTCCCTTGCGTTCTGCAGATTCCATTCATAGAGGTTGGGCGTGATCACACGCGAGGGAGCAGGTGGATAGTACATGGCAGGCCATGTTTCATGTGCAAACCCTTTGCAAAAAAGCAGAGAATCCAGGGGATTGTTATCACCCGGACCGCGCGGGTTGGTTATGGTGAAGCGGGGTGTGATTTCATCTGTTTGCGCATTGATCTGGTTCACCCATCCTGTTGGCGTTGAAATTTCGCAGTTGGTACTGTTATCGGATGAACATTGGAGGAACCAGGTGGCCACTTTCCCGGCGGCGATATTTGCTGGCCCGGATGCTATCTGCTGATCAACCCTGTAGCACAAGGAAGCCATGGATGCTCCGGCAATCCTTTGAGCATGTGCCACTGAACTGCTGATATAATCAATAACCAGATTAGCGCCGGCGCTTGCGCCTGTCAGATAGATCATGTTTGGATCGATACGATACTGATCAAGCACCCAGGTAATGTATGCGTCCAGCTGCGTATCGAAATGCCAGGGCGCGCCATAACCTCTGTATTGTGGCGCCAATACAATGAAACTGTAATTGGTTCCATTGAAATTATATGGATCCGGGAAACGGTTGTTCTCGATGTTCCAGGGAAGAGCATAAGGCATGTCTGTAATGATCTTGCATAGATCATTGGGGTCGCCGTTTGCAGTTGCTCCCCATCCATGCAGGTAAATGATCACAGGAAATTTTTTAGCAGGATTGCTGGCGTACTCGGCAGGAAAATACTTCAGCTGACCTGTAAAGAAATCATGCGGATAACCGGGAGCGATGGCGTTCCCCGGAATGGTACCCATCGGGATATTCTCGGGGATCAGTTTGGTAAATGTGCACTGGGCTACAACGGAAGCTGCATTGATGAGCAGCATTGCGAAGAATAACATGGTTCGCGCCGCGTTGGGGCGAAGGATAAATTGCCTGTTAAGCATTGCTTTCAGTTTTTAATTGTGCGGCGGTATTTCAGGAAATCAAAAATTAAAAACCGGAAGGAATGCCCGGCATTGTTTTCGTAAAGGGTAGGTGGAATGTATAGGGATGAACCTCTAAATTACATACAAATCAAATGCCTGCCAACTTGCGGACATCAGGCATTCGTGGATTTTGGATAATCGAAGAACCAGAACTCTTTATGGGCCTGCTCAAAATCCTTCCAGTGCTCCAGTTGACAGTTGATGGCGTACACGGCACAAGTGGGCATATCATCCACATTTACATGCGTGAGCATATTCACGAAAGCTGTAATACCGGGGTTGTGGGAGAAGAGAGCAATGGTGGCCGCTTCATCAGGAGCGCCGGCAATGGCCCTGAAGAAGTCCACGGGTTCGGCATGATAAAGTGAAGGCACCTGTATCAGGTGGTCTTTGTCTTTGCCATACACTTCGGCAAAAAGAGTAGCTGTTTTTTTAGCGCGTTTGGCCGGACTGGTAATGAAGGCATCGATCCGGACCTGCTTTTCGAGCAGGCGTCTGGCCATGGCTGGTGCATCCACCTTGCCACGATCATTGAGGGGACGTTCAAAATCAGGCTGCGAGATATCACTCCAGCTGCTCTTTGCATGCCTTACAATGATCACTGACCTCTTCATAACACAATGAATATAAAAAAATAAGGGAGGAAGTAATCCCCCCTTGCAATAATACCTAATAAGTTTTAATCAAAGGAATCAGAAATTTAAACAGGCCTGTTTAAGATTGGTTCCTCATAGGAAGCTAAACGGTCGGCATAAAAAAGTAGCAAAATCTTTGCCAAATTAAAACGCCATTAATTTATTTCGAAAATAAGTAGGGTAATGATCAGAGCCCGTTGGAGTTGATGTAGTTGATAAGCGCCGCTGTATTCTTCACACGTAGCTTTTTAAGGATATTATGCCGGTGTACCTCCACTGTTTTGATGGAGAGCTTTAGCCTGTCGGCGATCTCTTTGGAACTGAGCCCATCACGGATCAGGTTGATCACTTCTATCTCACGCTCGGAGAGTTGGTTGAGACCGGTGCTTGTTTCTTCTTCGTTCAGCACCTGGTCGCTCAGGATATTCTTTACTTCCTGGCAGATGAAGATCGCTCCATTGTAAACTTCGGTAATGGCATTGAGCATTTCCTGGCGGGGGGAGTTCTTTGTCACATAACCTCTTGCCCCGAGGCGGAACATTTTTTTGGCGTATGCAGGCTGGGAGTGCATGGAAACGGCAATCACTTTTGAGCCGGGGCTGAGTTTGCGGATCATCTTGATAATATCGAACCCGTTCATGGGCGCCATATTTATATCCAGCAATATTATATTGGGGCGTTTGTCCCGCGCTATTTCAATGGCCTGCTGGCCATCGCCCACTTCAGCAATAACATCAAATCCTTCATTTCGTCCAAGCAGGAATGACCAGGTCTCTCTAATAAGGGTATGGTCATCAACGATCATGATGGAAATCCTATTCATAAGATATTCTTTACAAAATAGAGGTTACCAATGAGGGCTGGGACACATACGAATGTACCATCATCCATCCGATTGATAACAAGAAATCTTATTAGAATTCCTGATTTTGTAACGGAGGCCAGGTACAGGCATGGTCTACCCTATAACGAGTAAGGATACCCATTTTCAACTGTCTTGTGAATGATGGTTAAAATATTCTAGTAGCCTCTTACATCTTTGCCTTCCATGAAATTGATGAAGGCCCGGTTTACTACCCTGTTTCCTCCAGGAGTAGGATAATCACCGGTGAAATACCAGTCGCCCAGATTGGTTGGACAGGCATGATGTAAAGATTCGATCGTCTGGAAGATTACCTGAACCGGAATGGCCACTTCTTTGGGAGTGATCAGTTGGGCAATCTTATTTGAGATCTGTTCGGGCGTAAAGGGTTTGTAAAGTTGTTGTACTACGTTTTCTGTGTGCAGCTGGCCCATCCGTTGCAATTCCTTGCAGCGGTCGTACATATCCTGCAGGCATTTCTCTTTCCCTGTTTCCTTCATCAGCTCATACGCCGCACGGAATGCGATAAAATCGCCCAGCTTGCTCATATCGATACCATAACAATCCGGATACCTGATCTGGGGGGCAGAAGATACCACGATGATTTTCTTCGGTTCCAGCCTGGCCAGCATCCTGATGATGCTTTGCTTCAGCGTGGTTCCCCTTACGATGGAATCATCGATCACCACCAGTGTATCCAGTCCTTTCTGCACAGTGCCGTAAGTGATATCGTATACGTGTTGTACCATCTCATTACGGCTTGTATCGGCAGTAATGAAGGTACGCATTTTTACGTCTTTGATCGCAATCTTTTCGACCCTTACTTTTCGGCTGATCATCTCCGAAAGTTTCTCCGGATCTATCTCATTTCCCCAGCTCAGGATCCTCTCGATCTTCACTCTCTTCATGTAATCATCCAGGCCTTTCCACATGCCATAGAAGGCAACTTCCGCTGTATTGGGAATAAAGGAGAAGATGGTATGTTTGAGATCGTGGTTCACTGCATTGAGCACCTGATCTGTGAGGTTGTAACCAAGCTGATTCCTTTCCTTGTAGATCTTTTCATCACTGCCCCGGGAGAAATAGATCCTTTCAAAGCTACAGGCCCTGCGTTCTTTGGGTTCCAGGATCTGCTCGATCCCGTAAGAACCGTCGGCTTTAGTGATCAGGCCCTGGCCTGGCATCAGTTCCAGCACCTCGTTCTCACCTACATTGAATACGGTGCGGATGGCAGCCCTTTCGGAAGCGGCTACAATCACATCCTCGTTCACATAGTAGTAAGCAGGACGGATGCCGTTGGCATCGCGGAAAACAAAGGAGTCGCCGTTGCCGATCAGACCACCTACGGTGAAGCCGCCATCAAACAGTTTCACAGCCTTGCGAAGGGCGGCAGCCACATCCAGTGCGCCATTATTCTCTTCGTCGGCCTTCACCAGAAAATGATGGATCACTTCCATCATGGCGGCGAGATCGCTCTGTTTCTGGAACTCGCCCGGATCGATATCGATCAGGTTGAAGAGCTCATCTGTATTTACGAGGTTGAAATTCCCTGCCAGCGCGAGGTTGCGGGTGGGAACAGTATGTCTTTTTATGAAGGGGTGGCAGAACTCAACATTGTTCTTGCCCTGTGTTCCATAACGGAGGTGGCCCAGCAACAGTTCACCCAGGAAGGGGATATGTCCTTTCATCAATGTGGGATGCTGCAGGCAATCGGGCATGTACAGCTCCAGATCCTTTACATCCTGGTTGATCTTCGTGAAAACGTCTGCAATGGGTTGATTTGCATTGCTCCTGATCCGGTTAAGGAAGGGATTACCGGGCTCAACATCCAATTTCACGGCTGCAACACCCGCTCCATCCTGGCCGCGGTTGTGCTGTTTTTCCATGAGTAGGTACAGCTTGTTTAAGCCCCACATTACTGTACCGAATTGTTGCTGATAATAGGAGAACGGCTTGCGTAAGCGTATGAATGCTAGCCCACATTCATGTTTTATTTCGTCACTCATGGATAACTCCTGGGTTGAAAAAAAGAAAGCGCAAAGCTACGTAAATACATCCGGGAGAAAACAGGCTTTTTGATTGTTGTAACATTCAAAATTTAGAAATATTTACAATCAATCAATTATACATGCGTGAAATATTATGTGTAAGCTGAATTTAATTCGTTGCCACATTGGAAGAAGAAACGTACAGGGGAAAAAAAGAAAAAACCCCCAGTCTTCATAGGAACTTGGGGGGTGCTTTTTTCGATAGGATAGTTGGACCAATTTTTAAGCCGGTTTAGGCCTGGTTTTCACGGATAGCTGGACTTTTCTCGGATCAAGGGTTTGTTCAATCGGATTTCTGGATTAAAAAGGGTCAGGGTAATTGTTACTTACCTGCGAACATTGGATTTAGAGCTAAGTTGCTGTATTTCTGCATGCTAAGTTTAATTTTTTGATAAACTTTCAGGCCTCTAAGAAGTTAATTCAGAAGGGTGTAAAGGTTTCCTCCTATAGTGATTCTGAACGCTTTTACAGGATGTTTTTTCCCTCGTAAAAACCCCTGCCAGCCTGATTACCTGTTTAAAAGAACAATGCTCCCTTCCATAGAAAGAGAGCATTGCAGAGCCTTCACATAATTTAGAAAATCAAGTGTGTGTTACACCTTTACAAAAGTCTTTATTCTTCCAGATATCCCCAAAGGCGGTATCGTTGATTATTGATATGATAATTGTAAAACCTGATGAAAAAACAGGTAAATACCCTTAGATATTAGTTGCAACATTGTTTATGAAGTTGACCAGTGAAGCGGAGTTTTTGAGCTTCAGTTTTTTCAGGATATTATGCCGGTGGACTTCCACTGTTTTCAGCGAGATCTTCAGCAGGGAAGCGATCTCCTTGGATGATTCGCCTTCCTTTATCAGGTTGATGATCTGGATCTCCCGATCTGTCAAGGCATTGATATTGGGCATCTCCCGGTTCTCTTCCAGCACCAGTTCCGAGATATTGTTCTTGATCTCGTCACAGATGTATTTGTTGCCGCTGTGCACTTCCAGGATGGCGGCTATCATTTCTTCCTTGGAGGAGTTCTTGGTCACATAGCCCCTGGCGCCAATCTGCAGCATCTTTTTAGCATATGCAGGTTGCGAGTGCATGGAAATGCCGATGATCCTCGACAGAGGGCTCAACTTGCGTATCCGCTCCGTGGCTTCAAAGCCGGATGCGGGCGCCATATTGATGTCCATCAGCACTATCTGAGGCTTCTTGCTCTTTGCCAGTTCCACGGCCTGCTCTGAGTCGCCGCAGTCAGCCACCACAATAAATCTCGGATCATTGTTTAAAATGTAACTCCAGGTCTCCCGGATCAACTTGTGATCATCTGCAATCAAAACACTGATCTTTTCCATACCTCATTTTTATTTAAAAGTTAGCTATTGGTACCTGTACATTCAGCCGGCACCCTTTGCCCGGAGCAGTGTCTATATTCACCACCCCATTGAAGAGATCGGCCCGGCTGATGATATTGGAAATCCCGTTGCCCCTGTGAGCACGGACCGTAGCAGGATCAAATCCCGTTCCATCATCTGAAATCGATAAACAAATCCTGCTGTCATCCTGGTTCAGCTCGATCTGCAGATTGGCTGCACCGGAATGTTTGAGCACATTATTCACCTGTTCCTGTGCAATCCTGAATAGCGTAAGTTTTCTCTTATCATCCAATAATTCATCGATATGGCCTCTATGGGTAAAACGAACCTGTAATTTTTTTGTGGCACGGATACTCTCCGCCAGGTCCTGTACGGACTCTACCAGTCCCAGGTCGCCGATACTGGCGGGTACCAGGGATTTGGAGATGGTCCTTACCTCATTGATGGCATCCATGATACCGGATGCACAACGCTGAATGAGCCTGTCTTTCTCTGCCTCATCCACCAGGGCCAGTTCCAGATAGAGCTTTGCGGTGGTCAGGATCTGGTTCACATTGTCATGCAGGTCCTTGCCGATCTCCGCCCTTTCTTTTTCCTGCGCATTCACAACGGCCTGCGCCACCAGTTTCTGTTTGTTGAGCTCTGTTTCCAGCAGCCTTTTTTCCATTTCTCTTTTCTCGGTGATGTCCTGCACAGAACCCACCATGCGGTTCATCTTTCCTTCATGGTCGAATATGAAAAAGCCGCGGTCCTGCACCAATGCATATTCACCATTGGATTTTTTGAATCTGTATTCAGCCTCCCATAAACGTGCGTTATTGTTATTCAGGTATTTGTAAAGATGATTTTTCACATGTTCCCTGTCCTCAGGATGAATACATTGCTCCCAGATATCCAATCCTTCGGTTATATGTCCGGGTTTGTATCCGAATAATGTAAAATATCCTTCGCCCCAGTATACATCCCTTGTGCTCATATCCCAATCCCAGATGGCATCGTTAGTGGCTTTGGTAACCAGCAGGTAGCGCTCGTGATTGCGCCTGATCTTTCTTTCTGCGTCTTTGTTCTCGATGATGATTCGAAGCAGATCACAGGCGCGATCGAGGATGCCGAGATCTTTGGGGCCGGGAGTTTTAGGTGCATTATAATAGGTAGCAATGGTGGCCAGTACTTCTCCGTGCGCATCCAGGATCGGAAAACTCCAGCATGCGCCTATTTTGAATTGGTTTGCCAGATCACGGTACTTATCCCAGAGCGGATCATTTGCCACATCCGTGCTGATCACTTTTTCTTTACGGTACATGGCCGTGCCACAGGAACCAGCTTCCGGCCCGATAGTTCTGCCATTGATAGCGTTCGAATATTCAACAGGCAGGCTGGGTGCGGAAAGGGGATGCACTGTTTTTTTCTGCGGGTCCAGCACCAGTATTGAACAGAGCATTCCCGGGAATAGTTTCTCCAGCCCTTCGAGGAAATAATCTGTGATCACTTTCAGGCTGATAGCGGGGAGTGCATTCATTTCCAGCACTTTCTTTTCCAGTGCCAGCAGTTGTTCATGATTATTGCGGTCAGTAATATCTACGATGGTCACTACCACTGCATCCGGGCCTGTGCCGGGGATTGGTGTGGAGTAATAGATAGGCTGGGTGTTCATAGAGATCCAGCTCAGCATACTGTCGCGCTTTGCAAAAGAAAGGATCACTTCTTTATAGGTTTCGCCGCTCTGCAGTGTTCTGGCAGCGGGGGAATCGTTTGGCTCCACCAATTTGCCATCCTCGGTCATAAATTTCGTGTAGGGGTCATAGATAGATCTGCCGGCGAGCCCGGCACTGCCTACATCCAGGATCTGCATTGCGCTGTCGTTGCAGGCTGTGATGATGCCTGTTTTATCACAAACTATGATTCCTTCGCCCAGTGCATATACCATTGAACGATATCTTTCTTCAGAGATACGCAGTGACTCTTCCGTTAACTCAGCCAGCTTCCTGTCGTGAATATTGATCACTGATCCTACAAAGCCCAGGAACCTGCCATCAGTATGGAACCTCGGCGCACTCTGGTCTATCACCCAGCGATATTGTCCATCGATGGTTTTGATGCGGTATTCCAGCGTTGCCGGTTGACGATCCCTGAAATATTTCCGGTAGGAGCTGATGGCGATGGGAATATCATCGGGGTGGATCAGCCTGGTCCAGCCGTCACCTGCCACATCTTCCACCGTGATACCTGTGAACTGCAGCCAGCTTTTATTGAAGTAAACGGTATTGTCCTGTTCATCGGAGATCCACATCATGCCGGGAGCGGCATCGGCAAACTGCCTGAAAAGCATTTCGGCATCATTGTCGCTCACCAGGGGTGCCTGCCTTTCTTCATCAAAGAAGTCTGCGCGCCATTCCAGGATGGGTGGCTGATTACCGGGCTCTTTCCTGGTAACTGAAAAATCGATGGTAGTGGGGGTTCGTATACCCTTCACTGTTAGAGGTATTGTAAGTTGGTATTGAAAATCGGAAGTTTCCAGGATGGCCTGCAGGCTGAGTGTTTCACCTGGAAGAAGAAAGCCTGCAAAAGGTTTATTGATGAGTTCTTCTTTGCTCTTACCTGTTATAAGCAATAA
Source organism: Pseudobacter sp. (assembly GCF_051955275.1). Lineage (NCBI taxonomy): Bacteria > Pseudomonadati > Bacteroidota > Chitinophagia > Chitinophagales > Chitinophagaceae > Pseudobacter > Pseudobacter sp. The sequence continues at coordinate 11,131 of NZ_JBQCGW010000298.1, forward strand.
TGGTGGCGACACGGCGAGGATAATTCCCCGGAGGTCGGTTTGCAGGTATAAGGTTTGTGGGCGACCTGCTCCTGGTCTGAACTGTTTTGGTTGCTTGAGCATACAGGTAAATACTTATACAAAGTACCGTAAATGCCGAAGTTGTCACAATAAAAACAACTGTTTCTGTTTACCCTAAGTGTTTTCTCTTAGGGGATAGCTATCAAAATACAGCAGCAGTTCCAATAAAGAAAGCAATCTTCATAATTAATGTTGGGGATGCAAAAAAAGAGCCCCGGCTTATTAAAACCGGGGCCCGATCAGATTATAGTAAGTTATTATTTGGTCTTCACTGCGTATTGCAACCAGTTGCTCATGGTTTCGCAACCTGCAAAGTCTTCATCGATCATGAGATAGAAAGTGGAGATCCTGGAAGAAAACCATTTCTCAAGTGCTACCTGCTTTTTCTCTTCGATGGCGCGTTGTGCGATACGATCGTAATCGTCTTTCAGATTCTCGCGGTGCGGGTCTGTTCTTGATTTCAGGAATACGAGACGGACACCTTTCTTCTGTGTGCGGTCTTCCGTGAACACATTTGGTTTGGAGATTTCACCGGGCTTCAGGTTGGATTTGGTGAGGAACTCAACCATTTCTTTACCGAGCTGGTCCATAGTAAGGTAAGAACCTCCTGTTTCATTCTGGCTACGGCCTCCGGTGAATTTGGAAGCATCGTCTTCGCTGTATTTGTTCACTGCTTCTCCAAAGTTCATGGTGCCGGCAATGAGTTTGGAGCGAACGGAGTCCAGCAGGTTCAGGGAGTTATTGATCTCGTCGTCAGTGATCTTTGGAATGCGGAGGATATGACGAACGATGGCGTCATCTCCAGAGCGCTTTTCCATTTTAATGATATGGTATCCGAATTTTGATTTGAATACGGGAGAGATCTGTCCTTCTTTCAGGCGGAATGCATTCTGGATGAAAGCGGGGTCCCAGCTCTTTTCCGTGCGGTTGATAGAGTAACGGCCGCCGGATTCCTTGCTGCCGGGGTCATCTGTGTACAATTGGGCGAGGGTTTCAAATTTCTGTGTACCGTTCTCTGCCTGGCGTTTGAAATCGCTGAGCTCATCCATGGCCAGCAGTTCCAGTTCACGGGAAGGTTTTGGATATACGATCACCTGGCTGATCTCAACTTCCGATTCGTAGAAAGCGAGACTGTCTTTAGGGATCTTGTTGTAATATTCTGTTACTTCCTGCGGCGTGATCTTTACTGATTCAGTGATCTTATCGCGCATGCGCTCGGCCTTCTTTCTTTCCGTGAAAGACTGTCTGAAGTCTTCCTTGATCTGGTAGATGGAGCGGCCCGCGATGCGTTCCAGTTCATCTTTGGAACCGTACATCTGAATGAAACCGCGAACCTGGTTATCCAGGAGGGCATCGATCTCGTCTTCGCCTACGATGATGGAGTCTTTCTCAGCCTGCAGCACCAGTGCTTTCAGGGTGAGCAGTTGTTCCATGATAAAACAGTTGGCGTTGGGGGGAACCTGTTCTCCGCGGCGCTGTCTGTCGAGGATATCATTGTATACATCGGATTTGAGGATGATCTTATCTCCAACGATACCAACGATCTTATCGGCTGTCACTTTCCTGGTGCCTTGTGAGAAGGCGGCGGAAACGAGCAGCAATGCTACCAGGAGCGTGCTTAATTTTTTCATATTCTTATGAAATGTGGATATGCTCAAAAATACTTTTCCGGTCAGATATTCTGCGCCCGCTTTCTCTAATTAACAAGGTTTTAAGGCGCATTTACAAGAAAAAAGGCACAAGGAGAAACGTTGGATAACAGTTTACCTTGTGCCTTTCTGATATTCTTTCAGATTATAATGTACGTTTTACTTCTTCCTCTTCGAAGGCTTCCACGATATCGCCTACGCGGATATCATTGAAGTTCTTGATGGTAAGACCGCACTCCATGCCTGTAGATACGTCTTTCACGTCGTCTTTGTAACGTTTCAGTGACTGCAGTTCTCCAGACTGGCCTTCTCCCTTCGGATATTCCACGATACCATCGCGGATGATGCGGATCTTGGAGTTACGCGCAATCTTTCCATCCAGTACATAGCAACCGGCCACGGTGGCTTTGTCGAATTTGAAGACGTTGCGCACTTCCACGTTTGCCACGATCTTTTCCTGGATCTTCGGCTCCAACATACCTTCCATCGCTGACTTGATCTCTTCGATGGCGTTGTAGATGATGGAGTAGAGCTTGATTTCCACGCCTTCGTTCTCGGCCACTTTCGCTGCCTGGATAGAAGGACGAACGTTGAAACCTAACACGATGGCATCTGAAGCGGTAGCCAGGAGTACATCGCTCTCGGTGATGGCACCTACTGCTTTGTGTACCACGCTCACCACGATCTCTTCGGTAGACAGTTTCTGCAGTGAGTCACTCAACGCTTCCACGGAACCATCCACATCACCTTTGATGATCAGGTTCAGTTGTTTGAAGTTTCCGAGAGCCAGACGACGGCCGATCTCATCGAGGGTGATATGTTTCTTGGTCCTGAGGCCTTGTTCACGCAGGATCTGCGCGCGGCGGTTAGCCACTTCCTTGGCTTCGGACTCATCTTCGTATACTTTGAATTTCTCACCTGCCTGCGGAGCGCCGTTCAATCCGAGGATCAGAACCGGTGTTGAAGGCGGTGCGTCTTCTGATTTCTTGTTCCTTTCATTGAACATTGCTTTCACGCGGCCATAGAACTGACCGGATACTACCAGGTCTCCCTGTTTGAGTGTACCGTTCTGCACCAGTACGGTGGCAACGTAGCCGCGGCCTTTATCCAGTGTTGCTTCAATGATGGTACCGGTAGCTTCCCTGTCAGGGTTGGCTTTCAGGTTCAGCAATTCAGCTTCAAGAAGGATCTTTTCCAGGAGCGCATCCACATTCAGACCTTTTTTGGCACTGAGTTGCTGGCTCTGGAATTTACCACCCCATTCTTCCACCAGGATATTCATCTGGGAAAGTTGTTCGTAGATCTTGGTAGGATTAGCGCCTTCCTTGTCAATTTTGTTGAGCGCGAAGATCATGGGAACGTTGGCAGCCTGTGCGTGGCTGATGGCTTCCCTTGTCTGTGGCATCACAGCGTCGTCCGCTGCCACCACAATTACCGCGATATCGGTTACCTTGGCACCACGGGCGCGCATGGCCGTGAACGCTTCGTGACCCGGTGTATCGAGGAAGGTGATCTTCTTTCCGTTCTGAACAGTCACCTCATAGGCACCGATGTGCTGGGTGATACCACCGGCTTCACCGGCTACCACGTTGGCACTGCGGATATAATCGAGCAACGACGTTTTACCGTGGTCAACGTGACCCATGATGGTAACGATGGGCGCTCTTGGTTCAAGGTCATCTTCTTCATCCACTTCTTCCTCTTCCTCCATGGCCATTTGTTTTTCCATGTCGATGAACTCAACATCGAAACCAAATTCGTTGGCCACGAGCTCAATCACTTCCGCGTCGAGACGTTGGTTGATACTTACCATGAGGCCGAGACCCATACATTTTGAGATAACATCTGCAAAGCTAACGTCCATCAGGTTGGCGAGTTCGCTTACGCTGATGAATTCCGTTACCTGCAGTTTGTTATCCTGCATATCTCCGTCGCCCATATTGTCCTGAGCACCCTGGCGTTTTTCGCGGCGGTATTTTGCTTTGAGGCTCTTACCACGGCCGCTTGTACCTGCGAGTTTAGCCTGGGTTTCGCGGATCTTATTCTGAATTTCTTTTTCGTTGATCTCTTTAGGCTCGCGGGAAACGAATTTATTTCCACGCTGGCCGGGACCGCGCTGGTTACCGCCACGGTTGAAGCCGCCACCCTGGCCTCCGCCCTGATGACCACCACCGTGATGACCGCCACCCTGACGTTGCTGCTGCCCTTCAGGTTTCTTGAAGAGGTGTGCTGCTTTCTGTTGCGGCGTCTGCTGATCTCTTTTCTCGATCGGGATACGCTTGCGTTTGCGTTTTTCTTCTCCCTGTTGCTGCTGCTGTTGCTGCTGCGTTTGCTGCGTTTGTTGCTGCTGTGCCTGGTTGGATTTAGACCTGTCGTTGCCAATTGGCAGCTGGATCTTACCCAATATCTTAGGACCTTCCAATTTCGTTGCCTTAATATTTTCAATAACCGGCCCGGCTTCTTCTTCAGTAGCAGGAGCGGCTTCTTTTGATTCTTCAACAATTTCAGGAACCGGCTTAGCTTGCTCTTTGGCCTTTTCTTTTTCTACAACTACAGGTTTCTCTGCCTCTTGTTCTTTTGGCTTCTCTTCTGCAACAACCGGCGGGTTTACGGGCTCTGCTGGTTTTTCAGCAGGCTTTTCTTCCACTATGATTTCTTCTTTCTTTACTTCTTCTTTTTTAGGCTCAACAACCGGGGGTGCTTCTGCAACCGGTTCTTCCTTCACTTCGGGTTGTGCTGGCTCTTCTTTCTTCTTCGGCGGTGTTTTCTTCGGCCTTGTAGAAGAGTCGATGGCTGAAAGGTCGATCTTATCGAATACTTTGGGCCCTTCCAGTTCGGGCACATCCACTTTCACTACTTCTGGTTCTGGTTGAGTCTGAACGGGAGCCTGCGGCTGCGGCTGAGGTTCTTCCTGTTTTGGTTTTTCTTCCACCACAGGTGCTTCCTCAGCTTTTGGCTGGGCAACGGGTGCCTGCACTTCTTCTTTCTTCGCTTCTTCTCCCGGCTCTTTTTTAGAAACTTCTTTTTTGAATAAGGTAGCTTCTTCTTCCTTCTTTTTCTTGGCCTCAAGGCTTCCTTTAGGCAGATCGATCTGGTCGCTCTTAAGCTTCGCCACCTTATCGCTCTGGAACTCTTGCTGCAAAGCACGATACATATCCTCCGTCAGTTTGGACGTAGGTTTGAGATCGTCTTTACTAAATCCCTTGCCTACCAGGTAATCAACCAGGGTTTCCTTCCCTACGTTGAATTCCTTGGCTGCGGCCATTAATCTGGGTGTTGTTGTTTCTGCCATTCGTTATTGTAAGACAATTTTTTAGTTTGTTAGCTGTCTGAGACGGAAAAAAGTCAGAAGGGAGCCGGGCTCCCGGCTGTTTTATTCTTTCTCAAACTCTTCCTTCAGGATCTTACGAACAGAGTCGATTGTCTCTTTTTCGAGGTCTGTTCTTCTTTCCAGTTCTTCCGGCGTGAGGTCCAGTACGCTGCGGGCCGTATCGCAACCGATGCGTTTGAACTCATCAATGATCCAGGTTTCAATTTCATCGCTGAATTCTTCCAGGTCGATATCGAATTCCTGAGGTTCGCCTTCCGTATCGCGGTATACGTCGATGCTGTATCCAGTCAATTCCTGCGCCAGCTTGATGTTCACACCTTTTTTACCGATGGCCAGTGATACCTGGTCTGGTTTGAGGTAAACATTCGCTTGTTTGTTGTCTCCGTTCAGGTCCATGCTGGTGATCCTTGCGGGGGTCAGGGAACGTTGGATCAGCAGTTGAAGGTTATTAGTCCAGTTGATTACGTCTATGTTCTCATTTTTCAGTTCGCGTACGATCCCATGGATACGGCTACCTTTCATACCTACGCAGGCTCCAACGGGGTCGATACGGTCATCATAGGATTCCACGGCTACTTTGGCTCTTTCGCCGGGTTCACGGACGATCTTTTTGATCACGATCAGGCCGTCAAAAATTTCGGGAACCTCAATTTCAAGCAATTTAGCAAGAAATGAGGGAGAGGTGCGGGAAAGTATGATTACTGGTGAATTATTTTTTAATTCCACCTTCTTTACCACGGCGCGGATATTCTCTCCTTTTTTGAAATAATCCTGTGGAATCTGCTCTGACTTGGGGAGGATCAGCTCGTTACCTTCCTCATCCAGGAGCAGGATTTCCTTTTTCCATACCTGGTAAACCTCGGCGCTGATGATTTCACCTACGCGGTCACCATATTTTTTAACCAGTACGTTCTTTTTCAGGTCGCTGATACGGCTGGCCAGGGTTTGTTTGGCGGCCAGGATGGCCCTTCGGCCGAAGTCCAGGATGTTCACCTCTTCGTAGAGTTCTTCACCCACTTCAAAGTCAGGCTCAATCTTCACAGCATCACTGTAAGCGATCTCGGCGAGCGGATCGGCCACAGCCCCGTCTTCCACAATCATCCGGCGGCGGAAGATCTCGAGGTCCCCCTTCTCTGCGTTCACGATAACGTCGAAGTTCTCGTCACTGCCGTATTTCTTACGGAGCAGGGTTTTGAACACATCTTCCACTACTTTCATCATCGTGGGACGATCAATATTTTCAGCTTCCTTGAAATCCTGGAAAGCTTCAATCAGGTTGATACTTGCCATATACTACAATTTATAAGATCCTGTTTCGGAATTTATACGCCACGGAAACCGCAGGACTGCAGGGGTTTCTATTGGAAATCCTGACAACTGCGCCATCCAGAATGTGGCTTTTTTAGAATGTTATTTGAATTTTTGTTGATTTTATCGTGTTCAGCGGTAATTCACGGAGCACCAGTTCCACCTGTTTGGCTTTTGGCGCGTGCTTCTGGGATATTGGCTTTTTGGACTTTATTTCTTCCACTACGATGGCATCGTCCTTCACTTCGGTCATCTTCCCCTCGATTTTTGTTCCATCCTGTAGCATAACCTCCACGAGCCTGCCGATATTCTTCCTGAACTGGCGGGGCAGTTTCAGCGGCTCTTCCAGGCCAGGTGAGGAGATCTCCAGGGAGAAATCATCGTTCGGGAACATGCCCGAACCCTCTACCAGTTTGTACAATGCCCGGTTGATGGTTATGCATTTTTCAATGGTGATCCCATTGTCTCCATCAAGAAAGATCTTAACATTATTGGTGGGCTTGATCCTGATATCCACCAGGAAAATCGCGGGATCCTCCGCGATAATGCCATTCACCAGATTTTCGATTGACTGAATTTGTGTTTCCGTACTCATATCCGTTCTCCGTTACTGCTGAGAAATAAAGAAGGGAACGTCTCCGTTCCCTTCTCAACTTCTTTTGCCGATGCAAAGGTAAGGTAAATAAGGTATTACTTCCAAATAACAGGTTGTAACCAATTTACCCTGGCATTAAAGTTATGTGAAGGTTATTTTAAATGCGTGCATCTGTCAATAGTAAGTAACTTTAAAATAAATCCATCGCATTATGAATCAACCTGATAATCTGGGCGACTTCTTCAGGGAAAACAAAGAACTGCTGAAAGTATACGTTGAAACCAAGTCTGAGATCTTCCGGTTACAGGCCATCCGGATCTTCTCCAAATCCATGGGACTGCTTGCCTGGATGGTGATTGCTTCCTTCGTAGCCTTTCTTATCCTGATTTTTGCGGGACTGGTACTGGGTTTCTGGCTTTCTGAACTCACACAAAGTTACGTGAAAGGTTTCGGCCTGACCACTATTATTCTGATCTTACTTTTTGTGGTAGTTGCGGTTTTCCGCGAGAAGCTGTTCGTGAACCCTATTATCAGGAGCATCATTCTCCGCGCACGCGAAGAGGTGAAAGTCCGCAAAAAGGATCTCGAAGAAGAAGATTAGCACGCTCTCATCAACTTTTAATTCAACCTTAATCACTCAATCATATGGCCAGGTCTACCAGCGATATCGATACTCTTTATGAACTGGAAAAAGAGATCTTCAAACTGCAAATGAGGGCAAAGGATATTGAAGTTGTGCTTGACGACAACTTCGATCACTTGCAGGACAACTTCTACAAGATGGGCTGGAACAGCATTTTCAGCGGAAAACGCAGAAGGAAAAAGAAAAAACAGGAAGAAGAGGAAACAGGTTACAATACAGGCTTTATACAGGGACTGCTGGGTACTGAAAGCATTCAGATCCTGCTGCAGCAGCTGGTTCCCATGGTAGCCTCAAAGATATCTGCCTTGCTGGAAAGGCTTGTACAACGCTGGACCAATAAAAAATGAGCTCCGGTTTTGCACTGCCTTAACAGTTTTTTGCACCCGGCTTAGTATCTTTACCATATGTCTTGGAAAGTAGTTATATGGATACTTCTTGGTTATCTGGCATTCAGGTTCATCTTCAGATTCCTGTTGCCATTATTTGTTGTGTCCAGAAAAATGAGGCAGCAGGTGAAACAGTTTCACAGCGCCATGAATAATGCGCAGCAACAACAGGCTGCCCAGAACAATTATCAGTCAGCCAGTACAACAGCTGCTCCGCAACAAAAAGCTCCCAAAGAAAAAGCAGGTGACTATATCGATTTTGAAGAGATAAAATAGTTCTACCCGAGATCCCAGTTGATATCCAGAATTGTTTTACCCGGCTCCAGGTGAATTCCCTGCAGTCCGGCCTTGCGAGCACCTTCCACATTCACAAGGGCATCATCAATGAATACGGTTTCTGCCGCATTGAGCCCTCCGTCTGCAATGATATATTCAAATGATTCCACATCCGGTTTTCTCAGTTTGATGAGATGAGAGTACCAGGCTTTGCTGAACTCATTATCCAGCGATGTGCCATAGGCATCTGAAAAGGTTTTGTGGAAAGATGCCAGGTGGATGGCGTTGGTATTGCTGAAGAGGTAGATATCATATTTCTTACGCAGCTCCCCCAGCAGTTGAATCCTTTCTTTGGGAAAATCGAGCAGCATGGCGTTCCACGCCCCGATCACTTCCTGTTGGCTTTTGCCACCCGTGAGTTGCTGCAGGTCCGTCACAAACTGATCATCGTTGATAAATCCCACTTCGTAGGCTTTGAGAAAACTCTCTGCACGGCCCAGACCGAAGAGGGTACTGAATTCAGGAGCGCCGAGTTGCTCGAAAGCGTGGACAGTTTTTGGGATGTCTAAGTTGAGGAGGACACCGCCGAGATCGAAGATGATATTTTTGGTTGCCATGGGTCAAATTTAGGGAAAGCGTGGGAATTTGAATTTTATGAAATTGCTGTTGGGCGGTTGTTCTATCGTGTCCGGGTATTCGAAGAATTATTTTTGCACAGGATAGTACAAGGATAAGTGAGCGCTGTTATAAAGATATATTTATAACAATTAAAACAAATTCACATGGGATTAATCTATGCAGAACTGGAGCTCATTAATGGAGCAGAATCAACACTTGCCAGACAGAATAAATTTGACAGAGATGAAGTTAAACGAACTGTAGTCAGAATGCTTGTTGATACAGGAGCAGAGTTCCTTTCCATTAATGAGAACATTCAGGAAATCCTGCAACTCCCGGTAGTGGGTACAAAAAGAGTTGAATTAGCTGACGGAAGCATTTCAATATTTGACATTGTTGCTCCTATCGAGTTGAAGTTTTATAACAGACAGACCTTTTGTGAGGCTATTGTTCTTCCCGGCAGTACAGAACCACTTCTGGGAGCTATCCCGATGGAAGGAATGGATGTGATTGTTCATCCTTACAGGAGGGAGCTGATCCCACATCCCGATCACCCGATTGCTCAATTGAAGCTGAAGTAAGAATTGAGACCTGAATCTGATAATACCGAGCCACTCCTAACGAATAAAAAAGAGGATATTCAGGCAACGCCGAATATCCCCGGTATTTATCGAATTCAACCCCGTTAAACTATTTCAATTCAAATTCTGCCTCCTTCACTTCCTGTGAATTTCCACCCACAAATACTTTGAACTTACCCGGCTCTGCCACCCACTTCAGGTCCCCATTGTAAAACTTCAGGTCTTCCACACCAATTGTAAAGCTCACTTCCTTCGACTCTCCTTTTTTCAACGCCAGTTTCTGGAATCCTTTCAGCTCCTTCACCGGCCTTGTGATAGTTCCTACCAGATCACGTATGTACAACTGAACTGTTTCAACGCCATCGTAATTCCCGGAATTACTAACAGTAATGGTTACTCGAATTTTGTCAGCAACACCCATGCTTTTCTTATCCAGTTTCAGTTCTCCATATGTGAACGTAGTGTAGCTCAATCCAAACCCAAAAGGGTACAATGGAGAGTTGGGTACATCCAGGTACTTGGTAGTATACTTCTGGTTTTCATCCAGCGGCCTTCCTGTATTTTTTGAATTATAGTAAATGGGTACCTGGCCTACATTCCTGGGGAAGGTCATGCTGAGCTTGCCGGAAGGATTGGCTTCCCCGAAAAGTACATCCGCAATGGCGGCGCCAGCCTGTGTTCCACCGAACCAGGTTTCCAGGATGGCATCGATATTATCCTGTTCCCACTGCAACGTAAGCGGGCGGCCATTCATCAGTACCAGCACCACGGGCTTGCCGGTTGCTTTGAGAGCCTTCAGCAACGTCAGTTGATTTTCCGGTAATCCGATCATACTGCGACTGGCGGCCTCACCTGTCATGCCAAAAGCTTCGCCCAGAACCGCTACCACCACATCAGCCTGTTGCGCGGTCTGTACCGCTTCCGCGATCAGTTGTTCGGGAGAAGCGCTTTCCAAAACGATTTGTCCATCATGCGCATTCAGTCTTTTCAGCAATGCGGGATCATCCAGCAGGTTGCAGCCTTTGGCATACAGATATGATCCTCCCTTCTGCTCCAGGGCAGCCCAGAGGCTTACCGCTTTTTTATAATCTCCAGCACCGCTCCAGCTGCCGATCAGGTTGCGCTGGTCTTTCACCAGTGGTCCGATGAACGCGATCTTTTTTGAAGCGCTCAAAGGCAATGCCTGTCCTGCATTCTTGAGCAGCACCATGCTTTTGATAGCCGCTTCCTTGCTCAGTGCAAGCTTTTCGGCATTCATGATGACGGTTTTGTTACGCTCTTCGTTGATATAACGATAAGGATCATCAAACAATCCCAGTTTGAATTTTGCCTCCAGCACCCTGCGACAGGCGGCATCGATGGTGGCCATCGTTACCTTTCCTTCCTTCACCAGTTGCGCTCCCTGCCTGATAAAAACTTCACCCACCATATCCATGTCAACCGTTGCATTCAGGCTGAGCTCACCTACCTTCTTTTCATCGCCCATACCATGCGCCATCATTTCATTGATAGCGGTATAATCGGTAACAATCAGGCCATGGAAGCCCCATTGTTTGCGCAGCAGATCGGCCATCAGCCATTTGTTGGCGGTGGCAGGCACGCCATCGATCTCATTGAAGCTGGTCATTACAGTGGCAGCGCCGGCTTTCACAGCTGCCTTGTAAGGAGGGAGATATTCATTGTACATGCGCAGGCGGCTCATGTCAACGGTATTGTAATCGCGGCCGGCTTCGGCTGCACCATAAAGTGCAAAATGTTTCACACAGGCCAGGATGGTATTGTTTTTAGAAAGATCATCACCCTGGTATCCCTGCACCATCGCCTTTGCGATCTGTGATCCCAGGTAGGGGTCTTCACCGGCGCCTTCGCTTACGCGCCCCCAGCGGGGGTCCCGGGCAATATCCACCATGGGGGAGAAGGTCCAGTTGAGACCATCGGCGCTGGCTTCATCCGCTGCTGCACGGGCTGTGCGCTCTATCAGATCCATATCCCAACTGGCAGCGATACCCAGGTTGACCGGGAAGATGGTGCGATGCCCGTGGATCACATCGTATCCAAAGAGCAGGGGGATCTTCAGCCTGGTTTCTTTCACGGCCAGGTCCTGCAATTTGCGGACAGCCGTTGGTGTAAATGTATTGAATACGCCTCCTACCAATCCTTTGCGGATCTTCTCTTCCACTCCCTGGCTGAGGATGGGGCCGGTAACATCAAAACCAATGGAAGGCAGATTGAGCTGTCCCAGTTTTTCTTCCAGGGTCATCTGTTGCATCAGTTTGGTGACAGTAGCATTCATATCCTTCTTTTGCGCAAGCGCTGATACGGAGATCAGCATCAGAAAGGCAGTAAGCCATTTATTGATCATATCATTCTGTTTTTACGGATAACAAATCTCAAGAATTATCAGTACCGGTATCTTTTATGCAGCCCCGAATTGATTGCTGACGTATTAAAGACGTAGAATGAAGCTGCCTGAATACTAATTTACTTCAACGGTACGTCAGGCGATGGTAAGCTATCAACCAGAACCGGTGATCTTTTACAGGTTTTTCAGGTAAGGGCTTTCAAAGCCCAGTTTTTTCAATCCCTGCTGAATTTCAGGGCAGCTCATGAATAATTTCCAGAGCAAACCTGAGCGATGGTTCTCCATCATCACAATGATCGGCCCCTGGTCGATGGCCAGGTGGGAGCCGGCCACCCAGTTCTGGGTCTCATTGAAGGCATCCACAAATCCATATTTCGTCCAGATCTTATCACCCAGCTGGTAATAGAAATGACGTAGTGCCTGCATGCTCTCTTTGGGTGAATATGGGAAGGAGCTGAGGGCAGCGGTGGGAGAAATAGTGCCATTATCATTATCCGGAGCATGCGCATTGTAACCATTATAGGTATCACTGGCGGTCAGGCCCCAGCAGTCTTCGCCATATCCTTTGAACTTTTTCGGATTGAGTATGCAGTGTTGCCTGTTGATTTTCACATGCGCGGTTGTCTGTTCCCAGTAATCTGCGTAGCGGTCTTTCAGTCCATGGGGATCGAGGCCCAGGAAAGAGTAATGTGAAAAGAAAAGTGGTCCGCCATAATCAAAGCCCAGCGGCAGTTTGATGCCGTAAAACTCTCTTCCGTTGCGGAAGAACCAGCTGTTAACCCAGCCCTGGTGGTACACATCGGGTTTCACGGGATAGCGAGGAGAAGAGGCAGCCATCACGTAGGTAATCAAACATTCATTGAATCCGCGGATCTCGAAGTTCATGGCCCAGCCGTTGTTGGGGCTCCAGTGCCAGTAGAGCACATTCCTGCCACCCTGCGTAAACCAGTCCCACTCTGCTTCATTCCAGAGCCAGTTAATGGTATTACGAAGCCGCTCCTCTCCGGGAGTGGCTTTGTTGAAATACTGACGTGCACAAAGCAATCCCTGAAATAGAAAGGAGCTCTCCACGATATCTGCTCCGTCATCTTTCCGGCTGAAAGGTATGGTTTTGCCGGTGCTGCCATTCATCCAATGCGCAAAGATGCCATGGTAATGATCCGCCTTGCTGAGGAAGGTGGCCATTTTCTGAACCCTGGCCAACGCAGAATCCCTCGTCACCCAACCCCGTTCTGCCGCCACCAGTATGGCCATGATACCGAAGCCCGTTCCACCGGTGGTGACCACTTCATCTCCATAATCATAAGCAATATTGCTGCGTTCGCGACTGAGCCCTGATACAGGATGACCAAAATCCCAGAAGTAGCGGAAGGTCTGGCGTTGCACCAGGTCCATCAACTGATCGTCTGTGAGATTGGGAATGATGGCCGTACTGACAGAATCTTTCGCAGCTTTCTTTACTGTTTTCTTCTGCGCCTGTAATGCATATGTACAACCTGCAAGCACAACCGAAACCAAGAGATATTTGAATACCTTCGTCATTTTCACTTTTTAATAGTCCTGTTTAATTGCCGGGATAGGTAAATCCCAGCTGTTGTAATCCCGTTTTCACTTCCGTACAACTCATGAAAAGATCCCAGAGCAGTCCACTCCGGTGGTTTTCTATCATAATGATGACCGGTCCCTGGTCGATGGCCAGGAACGAATCCGCAAACCATTGGTCTTTCAGGGAAAAAGCATCTATGAAGCCGTATTGTTTAAAGAGTTTATCACCCAGTACATAATAAAAGAATTTCAGTGCCTTCATGGACTCTGCCGGGGTGTATGGCATGGAGCTCAAAGCAGCTGTGGGAGCAATCACGCCCAGGTCATTGGTAGGTGAGGACGCAGCGTAACCACCGGAAATATCGCTGGCAGTAAGTCCCCAGCATTGATCGGAATAACCAAACTGGTTGTTCGGATTATTGATGCAATGTTTTTGGTTGATAAGGGAATGATTGGTCACCTGCTGCTCATAATTGCCATAAGCATCCGACAGTCCGCGGGGATCGAGGGCCAGGAAGGAGTAATGAGAAAAGAAGAGAGGTCCTCCGAAAGCGGGTCCCAGTGGCAGTTTGATGCCGTGATAATTATTGTTGTTGATCATGGGGCCTCCGCTGGCCCAGCCCTGATCATATACAGATGCAGGGATCTTGTGTACCGGAGCGGATGCTGCCAGTACGTAGGTGATCAGGCATTCGTTCCATCCTTTGATGGGCATATTCATCTCCCAGTTGTACTCATTGCTGTAATGCCAGTAAAGCACCTGTTCATTGTTCCTGCGGAACCAGCTCCATTCCACATCCTGCCAGAGACTGTTGATATCCGCTCTCAGAGTGGTTTCTGCTGCATCGGCAGCGTTGAAGAACTGCCTGGCCGTGAGCAGGCCCTGCATGAGATAGGAGGTTTCCACCAGGTCTGCTCCATTGTCTTTGGTGCTGAAAGCGAAGATCTTTCCTGTAGCTCCGTTGAGCCAGTGCGGGAAAGCGCCATGTACTTTCTCTGCATTCTTCAAAAAGCTCACCATCGTCTGAAGTCTGACACGCGCTTCTGCGCGCGTGATGAAATTCCGGTGAACGCCGACCAGCAGCGCCATGATTCCGAAGCCGGAGCCTCCGGATGTTACGATATCTCCGGAGGAATTCCTTTCCCTGGCCAGGCCACTGATGGGATGCGCAAAGTCCCAGAAGTAACGAAAGGTCTGTTCCTGTACTTTGGTGAGCAATTGTTCATCAGTGATCCGTGGAAATTTATCGGATGAATCCAGTGATGTTACAAAATGCAACTGCACGGGCGTTATCAAACGCCCGCCGTTGCCCGATCTGAGTGACGATGCTACTTCCAGAAAATATTTTTCGTAATACCCCAGGGGTTGAGCCGGTTGTACTACCAGAATGCTGTCACCCGCTTCGTAGGTCAGGTTCAATGGAATGGCGCCACCTGGTTGCTTTGTAAGCGATACTGCTGCACTGACAGTGGCTTTATCAATTTTTGCCGGCAGCTTGAATCTGATCTGTGGCTGCCTCGGCACATCATAGTTGAAATTCTGAGCAGGCCTTCCATTCACCGTATGATAAGTGAAATTGAAATGCACAGGTGATGGCGGCGGATCTGGATCCGGCTCAGCACCGCCGCGACTGCAGGCGGCCGTGCAAAAAGCAACTGCTGTCAATATCAGTAAATTTCGCATAATGATCAGCGATATAGGGAACGATAAATGTGAAGGACTCCGCAATACGGAGCCCTTCTTTATTAAACTACTGCTTGCTATTAAAAAGTGCTGTTATTTCGGTTGCAGACAGCGCCTTCCCGTAAATGCGGAACTGGTCAAGCGAGCCTGTGTACTTCACCATCCAGCTGTCCGGCGTAGCATTCAAAGCCAGGTGGCTGGGACCTCCGATCACAAAACCACTTACATTTTTGAAGCTGAGCTTTCCACGGGGATTACCGGCATTCTTCACGTCAGTAAGGTTTGCAGGCAGGCCGGTAAGCGCATTGCCATCAATGTAGGTAGTGAGCTTTGAAGTGGTTTCATCATAAACAAAGGCCAGATGATGCCACTGGTCATTGAGCACATTCTGCAGACGGTTGGCTCCCACAAATTCAAACCACTGGTCCTGTATCATGAACTTGAATGCACCCAGGGCAGCGGTGCTCTGGTTACCGTCTTCAATCAGCAGGAAGGATTCGCTTTTGTGCCAGATGTCTGTAGTAGTTGGCAGGGCGAAAACAAACTCAGCCCCTGAACCCGGCGCATGCGGCGTTTTTTTCATCCAGAACGAAATGGTGAAGCTGGTGACTTTTGCAAAGTCGTTGGCGGACGGATATTTGATATAGGAGTTAGAACTGCCTTTATAAGCTTTCCCTGTTACTCCCGCTTCAAAAGTGGCGTTCACCTGTGTGCCGAAATTGGCCCTGATGCTATCCACTTCAGTATTCTCAAATGCAGTATAGAACTTCAGTATGCCGCCGGGATTGTCCGGGTCTTTGGGAAAGTTGGGCATACCAGGCCTGTCCAGTTTCTGGCAGGCAACGCCGGCCAATGCGGCCAGCAGGCATATGGTGATCAGTGATTGATTGCTTTTCATAAAAGTTCTTTTCAGATTGAAAGAATGAATTCGTGTACCTCAACCCTTAATTGTAATCAGGGTTCTGCACCAGCTTGCCACCGGATTTATCGATAGCACTTTGTGGGATAGGATAGAATTTGCTTCTCGCCTGGTATCCCAGTGGTCCCAGCACTGTCAACGCCCTGTCCCATCTTACGAGGTCATAGAATCTCTCGCCTTCCATGGCCAGCTCTGCTCTTCTTTCTTTGTAAATGGCCTCGCGCAGCTCCGCCTGGTCAGTGGTGGTAACTTTCGGAAGAATGGCGTTGTTTCCATTTCTTGCGCGGAAACGAACTTCTTCCAGGTAGCCCAATGCCTTGGTGGTATTGGCTGCTCCACCCAGTTCATTGGCTGCTTCAGCGGCCATCAGCAATACATCCGCGTAACGGAGGATACCGATATTAAGCCATCTGCTGAAATGAGGGTCACCGGAAAAAATGGTGATCTTACTGCGGCGAACGGGGTCTGTATATACTTTCTTATTCCAGTAAGGCTGCGCCAGCGGAGGAAAAGGCGGCAGGGTTCTGCCGTAGCCACCTGTGGAAGAACCGCCGTCGGACTGTCCGGAATAAAGGATAGTAGCGTCTTTGCGGGGATCGCTGTCTTCGTAGAAGTCAACCAGCGCTTGCGTGGGAACATTGAAGCCCCAGCCCAGATCCCAGTCTCCGGAACCACGCACCCCCTGTACCTGGTTGTGGTTATTGCCCAGGTTCACGGATCCGTTGACATTCACGTACATCTGGATTTCGAATAAGGATTCAAGTGAATTCTCTCCTTCTTCTTTAAACAACCTGTAATATGGACTGATGAGCTCATACCTGTGAGAGCCGATCACGTCTTCTGCCTTGGCAAGTGCACCTGCCCAGTTCTTACGATAGAGTAATGTTTTTGCCTTCAGTCCATCAGCTGCTCCTTTAGTAGCACGGCCAATGAATTTAGCGGGCCATTCCGGAGGCAGGTTGGCGATGGCAAAATCAAGGTCTGCATCAATGAGGGTGTAGATCTGAGCGGCAGTTGATTTGGCGATGTTTGCATCTTCGGGTTTGTAGATCTTGAAATCTATTTTAGGCACATCTCCGAAGTCGCGCACCAGGTCAAAATAAGCAAGCGCGCGCAGGAAAGTAGCTTCAGCACGGTTCTGCTGACTGGCCTGATCTGTGAGCTTCATGGAGTCCACATCATGGATCACGGCGTTGCAGAGTGTGATGAAATAATAGTGATCATCCCAGTAAACAGTGGCCTGTCCCTGTGCGGCATCATACTGGTACTGGTCAAAAATAGGAGTGATGAAACCGGCATCACCAGTGGTGCTGCCTTTGGCGGCATCGTCTGAACGGATATTTTTGAAGCCGAGTGTAGGGAATCCGCTCATTCCATCTTTGCGGAGCTCCCCATAAAGCGAGAATACTTTTCCTTCCACGCCTCCCTGCACGATATCGTCTTCGGTTCCCACGCCGAGCGGCTTTCTGTCGAGGAATTTAGAGCAGCCTGTTACTCCGGCCACCAGGAGCACTACGGGCAACAGCGCGCTGATCCATTTATTATTGAGTGTCATGATCATTAAGTTTTTTGTTAGAACGTAACATTGAAACCGGCAGAGTAAATAGCAGGCAGCGGGTAGGATCCTCTGTCTACACCAAATTCAATAGCCGAGCCGCCATATTCTGGAGAGAAACCTGAAGTTTCCTTAAATGTTTTCAGGTTCTGTACATTCACAAATACCCTGCAGCTTTGCATGAAGCGGGTGATCCCAACTTTCTTCACTTTTACATTGTAGCCAAGGCTGATATTGCGGATACGAAGGTAGCTGCCGTCTTCCACCATATAAGAAGATGGTTGTTTGTTGATGGCTCGCTGGTCGTTCAGCTGTGGTTCCCAGTTGCTGGTGCCGGGTCCATGCCACCTGTTAAGCCTGTCTTCCCTGTAATTGAACACGGCATAAGTATTACCGTTACCCCAGCTTCTGAAAATTTCGTTGCCGTATACACCCTGGAAGTCGAGCGACAGGTCGAAGCCTTTGTAGTCAGCTCCCAGCGAGAATCCGTAAATGAAGTCAGGTGTGGGATTGCCGATCAGGGTACGGTCGTTGTCATCGATCTTACCGTCAGGGCCGGTGGGTTTGCCATTGGCGTCTTTGGGACCCGCCACATCTTTATATTTCAGATCGCCGGGACCATATTCACCCAGGAAGCTGGCATTGGGAGAAGACATCTTTTCCGCATAGGTCTGGTAAACACCTTCCACCACATAACCGTAGTAATACCCGATGGGCATTCCGGCTGTAACGCGGCTGGCATTGGCTATTATCTCAAAACCGGTCTGATATATGCTCAGTACTTTGTTCTTGAATGTGGTGATATTACCACTGATCGAATATCCGAAACCGTTAGGCAGCTTGTCAGTCCAGGTAGCGGAGGCTTCAATGCCTTTGTTCTCTATTTCACCTGCATTGGTGATACCTGGCTTCTGGCCGCTGATGCCCGGGTAGTTGGTCAGCAGGTCAGTGGTTTTTTTATGATAATAGGCTGCTTCCACACGGAGGCGGTTCTTGAGGGTTGCCAGTTCAAAGCCACCTTCTACAGAGCGCACCTGCTCCCATTTCATGTTCTGGTCAGCAATATAACTGGGGGTATAAGCCGCTACCACATTGTCTCCGAATACGGCGCTGGAGCCACTGATCAGCTGTGGATAGAATGGATAGTGAATGCCTGTATACTGGTTTCCAAGTACGCCCCATGAAGCCTTCAGCTTCACATAATCAAAGATGGTTT
Source organism: Pseudobacter sp. (assembly GCF_051955275.1). NCBI lineage: Bacteria > Pseudomonadati > Bacteroidota > Chitinophagia > Chitinophagales > Chitinophagaceae > Pseudobacter > Pseudobacter sp. Next base: position 29,859 of record NZ_JBQCGW010000298.1, read on the forward strand.
GTCTTTCCATGAATTTCTCTCTGGTCATATCCCAGGCGGCACCTACTGCAAAGAAGTTCTGGAAGCGGTTGGCAGGAGAGATCTCGGAAGAACCATCTCTTCTGAAAGAGGCGTTCAGCATGTATTTCCCCTTGAAATTGTACAGGGCCCTGAATAAATAAGATACAGTTGCCTGCTCCCATTGTAAAGGTTTGGGATTGGCGAAGTCATCATTCTCCGGACTGATTCCGGATATCCTGGTGGCAGGGTCTCCGAAGAAATTATCCACGTACCAGAAACGTTTGTCGCGCGGAATGGGTGTTCCGTTTGCGAACTGGGTAACGGAACCATTGGTTTCTTCATAAGCGCTGAACTAAGT
>NZ_JBQCGW010000299.1:0-5890 GCF_051955275.1 Pseudobacter sp.
GAAATCCTTGGGGATGAGGTGGCGTCATTGGATGTGTTGCAGGAAGTTTTCATTAAAATATGGAAACAGATAGATCAGTATGATCCTGCCAAAGGAAGACTCTTCACCTGGATGTTCAATATTGCAAGAAATGCAGCAATAGATGCTACACGAAGGAAGGATTACAAGAATAAGAAGAAAAATTATTCTGTAAATGATTATACTTTTTTACCGGATAAAACACCACACCCTGTAGAGGATGCAGGATTACGAAAGCTCATACAATCATTGAAAGCAGAATACAAAGTGCTCATTGAATTGTCGTATTTCCAGGGATATACCCAGGAAGAGATTGCTGAAATATTGAAACTTCCATTAGGTACTGTAAAAACAAGAATAAGAACAGCAATACTGCAATTAAAAAAACAGATCAGTTAGCATGGATATACATGCATACATAAAGAGCGGCATCATTGAAAGTTACCTGTTAGGCATCGCTGGTGATGATGAAAAACAGGAACTGGATAAGATGCGCCGCCTTTACCCCGAAGTAGAAAATGCCATCCACAGCGCTGAAGAATGGTTGCTGGGCATGGCAACACCCGTGTCAACGCCTGTACCCTCCGGCATCAGGGATAAGATCTTTGCAAGAATCGGCTCTGAGATCCGGGATACGCCCATGCCTGTGGAGATCAGGATCAGTAACCCGGTGTATAAGTATACTGCCGCTGCATCAGTGGTATTGCTGATTTCCAGCATTGTGATCAATTTTATTCTTTATAACAAATACAGCACAGAAAAAGAACAGGTGATCGCTCTGCAGGATAAGCAACAAAATCTGCTGGCCGATCAACAGATCATTCAAGTTAAGATGAACATAATGGGGCAGGACCTTCAGATGCTTACCGCAGCTGATATTGTGAAGATACCCATGCCCGCACTTCCTGGTAAAGGTAAAGGGCAATCCATCCTTTTTCTGAATGCAACAAATAATCAATTGCTGCTGGCAGCCCATTCCCTGCCTGCCGCACCTCATGATAAGCAGTATCAACTCTGGGCAATTGTAAATGGAAAGCCTGTAAATGCAGGTATGCTGGTGAACGGAGAAAGTATATGCAAATTTGCAGCCATTACCGGAGCCGAAGCATATGCAGTTACACTGGAACCTGCCGGAGGCAGCGCCAGTCCTACACTTGAGCAGATGTATATTTATGGAAAGGTGAACGGATAAAAAAAATTCCGTTTTGTAAAACCTTATTTCATCACCCTGCGTACCTATAATAGCCACATCAAGAGTCCAGTCAGCCTTATAAAGGGTTACCACACATAATTTTCTTTAACAGCTAAAAGAAACATCATGCGGAAAGACATCGAGCGTCTGCCTGAAAAAGGCGGCGAAGGAATCATATTGCCTGAAAATGCCAGCAGGAGGAAATTCCTCTCCTATGTAGGCCTGGCAGCATCTGTTGTTACTGCATCATCATTGCTCACATCCTGTGATAAGGATGATGATGATAACAATAACGGAGTGAATCTTGGGAGTGGTGATATTGGCGTGCTGAATTATGCATATGCACTGGAGCAACTGGAAGCAGCATTCTACACGCAGGTGATCGCTTCACAATTCACTGGTATTACGGCCTCCGAAGTGGCATTGCTCACTGATATACGCGACCATGAAGTTGCTCACCGCGAATTTTTCAAAGCAGCGCTTGCGGGTAATGCCATCGGTTCTCTGGAAGTGGATTTCTCCTCCATCAATTTTTCCAGCAGAACAAGTGTGCTGAATACTGCAAAAGCATTTGAAGACCTGGGTGTGTCTGCCTACAATGGTGCAGGCAAGCTCATCACAACAAAAGCTTACCTGGAGCTGGCCGGAAAGATCGTGTCTGTGGAAGCAAGGCATGCGGCCTATATCCGCGATCTGATCAGCAATGGCAGCTTTGCGGACAGTACAGTAGTGAATGCACAGGGACTTGATCTTGCCAAATCTCCTTCAGAGGTGTTGGCCACTGCTGCAACATTCCTGAAAACCAAGGTCAACGCATCCAATTTACCCACCACTTAAATGTATTCATATGAACCTGTTTGATATTTTCAACCGGATAGAGAAACACGATCCTGACGTATATGATCGCATGGATACAAGAAGGAAGGCGATGCAGCAGTTTGCCCGCACGGGCCGTGTGATAGCGCTTACAGCACTGCCACTGGCCCTGGGTAGCCTGTTCAAAAAAGCATACGGAAGGGATACTCCCGGTATTATTGCGGTGCTGCAATACGCACTCACTCTGGAATACCTGGAAGCTGAATTTTATACCAAGGGTGTTGCAATGGCTCCTATTCCTGCAGGTGCAGCTGTTGGCGCCATCACTACTATACGTGATCATGAGAATGCACATGTGGCCTTGCTGAAAACGGTGATCGGTCAATTGGGCGCCACACCTGTAGCAAAACCCATATTCGATTTCTCCGCCGGCAATGGCAGCAACAATGGACCATTCAAAGATGTGTTCACCAACTATGCACTCTTCCTGGCCGTTGCACAAACTTTTGAAGATACAGGTGTCCGTGCATACAAGGGGCAGGCAACTGAACTGATGGAGAACAATGATATTCTCACTGCAGCCCTTCAGATCCATTCAGTGGAAGCGCGTCATGCGGCGCATATCCGCAGCATGCGCAGGGCACTGCTTAGCCAGGATTCCATCAAACCCTGGATTACGGGTAAGGATACAGGTGGTATTGGTGCGGCTGTACAAGCCAGCTATAACGGAGAAGACCTCACCACGCAGGCCGGAGCAAACATCGTGAACATCGGCGGTTCCGGGGTTGATGCAGATGCGGCTTCAGAGTCTTTTGATGAGCCGTTGACAAAGGCCGCCGTGCTGGCCATCGTGGATCCATTCATCGTATAATTATTTCAATCAAATATAACGAACATGAAAAAGACAATTCTGCTGATGGCATTCTGTCTGCCTGTGGCGCTGATGACCAGCAGCTTTACAAGCAATAACGAAACTCCTGTTCTTCAAACCGAAGTGAAGAAAGACTGGATGAAATCTTCTACAGGCACCTGGCCTGGCATGAAAGATGGTAAAACCTACTGGTACAAGCTCGATAAAAAAGCAGGCCTCTGGTGGAGCACTGATGGTAAGAAATGGGCAGCAGTGAGCGACGGCGCCTGGGCTGATAAAGATGGCAAGTGGCTCAAGATCCACAATAAGAAATTAGTATGGAGCACCGATGGCAATTCCTGGTCAGATGTACCCGAGTGGAAATGGGAAGGCTCTGATGGAAAATGGTACAAGTTCGATCAGAAATGGAGTCTTTGGGTGAATTCATAGGAGCTTGATGCGGTCATATAGGCAGGGCCTGCGGTGAAAACTGCGGGCCATTTTTTTGCGGATCGAAACTTCCAATTCCAAATGTTTTCTTAATTCTGGCACAGATCACTAAACAATCTTTATCCATTGTGGTCAGAATACCAAACTGACCATTATGAATAAACGATACTTTTTTACAATGCTCACCGTGCTGACCGTTGTAATATTTGGATGTTCCTCTTCCAAACCCGCTACAGAAGAAGGCCGCGAAAGATGGGTAACCCTTGGGTCGAGCCGTGTTGATTACAAGATGGACCGTGATGTGATACGTGTTGATTCCCGCAATGCTTTCAGCCAGTTGAAATTCGGAGTACAGGGTGGTGCAATCAATATGCATCGCGCCACTATCCACTTTGAGAATGGCAGTACACAGGAAGTAAACCTCAGGGATAATTTCAGAAGAGGAAGCGCTTCAAGGGTAATTGATCTGCAGGGAAACCGCAGGCGCATCGACAGGATCTCTGTCTGGTACGACACCAAACAACGCTCCCGCAAAAAAGCTGAGCTGATCGTATACGGAAAATAAAATTAAAACATGAGGGCGCAACTTTTCAGATGCGTCCTCATGATTTTTACAGCCCAGAATTTTTTGAGCCTTTTTCAGAATCAGCAGAACCAGACGTCTTATCATCATCTTCTTCCTTCTTTTCATCCCACTCCACGTCTTCTGCCTCCTCTTCCGTGATGTCATTCTCTTCCAGATCTTCTTCATCCAGTACCGGAGAGCCATCCTCTTCATCATCCGTTTCTGAATCCAAAGGACTGGAGCCTGTTTCGTCTGCCATCGACGCTTGCAGAGTGCTTGGTTGTTCCAGATCCTGCTTGGCAGGTTGCTGTCCCTTTTTTTCGTTGCCTTGCTTTTTCATGATTTTGATTTTTTTAGTTGTTGATGAACCTGCACAAAAACGAAACCATCTGTTTCCTGAGAGTTGTGGAATAAAGCTTATGCGTGGCAAGTGGAGCTTATTACTCACTACCGGGGCATTTAAGGGGAATGGAATTTGTGCAATATCAGCCTGAATAGTAAAAACACTTTTTATGGCACAATCACAAACAACGGAAAACAAGAATCCTGTTGAAAAGCATCCGAAACCTCCGTTTCCGGAGCAGCAACAGGAAATTCCAGGTACCGATAAAGAACTTAATCCCCGGGCTGATCACGGCGAGCATTCCTATAAAGGTTCCGGAAAACTGTCTGGCAAAAAGGCTATTATCACAGGTGGTGATTCAGGCATCGGCAGGGCAGTGGCCATTGCCTTTGCCAGGGAGGGTGCGGATGTTCTGATCTCCTACCTGAATGAACATGAGGATGCAAAGGAAACAGAAAAATGGATCAGGGAAGCAGGACGGGATGCGGTACTTGTACCGGGAGATATCAGCGAGGAAGGGCATTGCCAACAGATCATCGAAAGGGCGATGTCCGAGTTCGGTAAGATAGATATCCTGGTAAACAATGCGGCTTACCAGATGTCGCACAAGTCATTGCAGGAAATCTCGGCAGCCGAACTGGACTATACTTTCAAAACGAATATCTATTCCATGTTTTATCTCTGCAAGGCGGCAGAAACATATCTTAAACCGGGTAGTACAGTGATCAATACTTCTTCTGTGAATGCCTACAAGCCCAATCCCGTTTTGCTCCATTATGCCACTACCAAGGGAGCTATCCAGAATTTCACCTCAGGGCTGGCGCAGTTATGGGCAGAGAAAGGTATCCGTGTAAATTGTGTGGCACCGGGGCCCGTGTGGACGCCTTTGATCCCAAGCACTTTCCCACCTGAGGAAGTGGCGAAATTTGGGGAGCAGACACCTTTGAAGAGGGCAGGGCAACCGGCGGAACTTGCTCCGGCATACGTTTTCCTGGCATCGGATGATTCCAGTTATGTACTGGGAGCCACCATACAGGTAACAGGTGGTACACCAACTATATAATTAACTGAACGGAAAATTAAACGGGGGTTCCTAGGGAGCCCCCGTTTGATAATGTCTGGCTGACGAAGCCATGAATTTGATTGATTATTCCTCCGTATGATTTCCGGAGGCTTCGATAGCAAGTCCGGCATGCCTTGAAATATCACTCTCACGACCGGTATCACAATGCACCCAGATGTCTTCTTTTTCTCCTTTTACATGTTTAATTCTCAACTCTTTCATTAAAACACCACCTTTTGACGTATCATCCCGCTTAAAGCTGATTTCGATTGACCGTAACAGGTAGTAAGGATCGGAATGATGCAATTCTGCCATTGCTGTCATAGGAACAACAATGTCTGATCCCCTGATTGGCATATCGAAATGAATCCTGAATTCTTTCTTTTTCATATCCTCTCTTTTAGATTCAGAAATTGTTCAGGGTGGGGTATAATCACCCTGTTTCAAAAAATCTGCCAGTAACGGAGGAACGAAAATGTTAAAAGTGATTTCCTGTGTAAGTAATTGTAATTCTTTGGTTTAGCGAGAAATATTTAACATGGGACATTTGTCAAAAAATATTTTCAATCAATTCATCTCCGCTGCCTTAATAG